>JAGLGG010000112.1 GCA_023144145.1 Anaerolineales bacterium
GAATTGAGTAAGATTATAGAGACAAACGTAGGACTTAAAGGAGAGACTTATGACTGAAGGGATGACAATTAGCGATCTGATGGAACGGCTTCCTGAGGCATTTCAGCCTGATAAAGCAGTTGGGGTGGATGCGGTTATTCAATTCAATTTGTCTGGCGAAAATGGAGGGGAGTGGTACGTTACGATAAAAGACGGCGCAATTACCGTGGATTCAGGCACAGCCGAAGACCCAAAGCTCTCAATTACTGCTGATGGGCAAGATATGCTGGACATTTTCACCGGCAAGTTGAACGCAATGGCAGCATTCTCAGGAGGGAAACTCAAACTCTCAGGTGATCTTGGCCTCTCAATGAAGTTGATGAACTTCTTCAAGATTTAATTGGCACGAGTTCATGAATAATCGACAAAGTCGGGCATGAAAGCCTGACTTTGTTGGTTATTAGGCTGAGGATCAGGTTTTGAGTTAGGTGACTGCCATTCCGAGGAGCGTAGGACCTCGATAAATCCTTTTGGTAGAAGGTAAGTATCGAGGAATCCCTATGGCTTATCGCCTGATAAATTCATCTGTTTACACAGTTCTCTTCAGACGAAAGTGGGGCGACTGCCAGTCGCCCCTACGCGGAGGGCGGTTGCCCTCGAAACAGCAACCCGGGCTCCCATGCCCGGGCAATGGGTGACTCGCACGTCGCCCTTACGATTCAGTCGAACAAGTTAGACGCCCCATCGGGGCGTCTCTACGACCGTTTGATGCTATCTATGGTCATTTAGATTTGGGTCGATCAGCTATAGATGCAATCCTAATGTAAATTTAGATAGCAACAGGAATATTTATCCCTCTTCACTCAGAATCAACCGTTTTCGTTGGATGCGCACTAGCGCGGCATCTAACCCTAGAGCGTCCAGAACCTCATCAGGACGTCCCGTCCCCTGTTGTGAAGAGGACAATGTCATCCTGAGTGTGGCACGACCCTCCATCTCGATCGCTTCCATTGAATTCAAGAGAGGGCGTAAGTCGTAGGTTTTGCCTCTACGCGTCCGTTGGAGTGTGTCCTCAGCGAGAAGCTCCTTCACTTTCAGTTTCATCTCTTCGACGGAGAATTTTTGATCGAGAATAGTTATATACTCGGCCCATCGGATGGATTTCTGCAGTGAAGGTGAGGATGCCGGGATGAGATCAACTGAGGCAAGCTCTATTCCTGGTGGCAGCGAACGTGAAATTCTCGACATTATCTCAGTGGTTTCAATTTCGTTTTCGATCCATAGATCAATTAACTCACATTCACTTGAGTACCCGAGTGGAAGAGCAGCTCCCAAGTTAATTCGTGGATGCGGGTGAAATCCTTGTGAGTATGCCACGGGAATTTTGGCGCGACGCAAGGCACGCTCCCAAGTTCTCAGTAAGTCCAAATGACCAATGAATCGGATCGAGGGTCCTTTTGAGTACCTTATGCGGTAGCGGTGGGGCGATTCTTGGGACATACGTCACATCTGGATGAGTGAGAGAGTCTTCACTCTCTTTCTCATTGGTGAACGGACCTCAGGACATTCCCAGACATCACCAGGATTTTCCCTTCGGAGATCGGCAAATTTCGGCAGGATGCCACAAGCGAAACATCTTTCCCTACAATCCTCCCTGGTTCTGCCTTCAAAACTCCAGAGGTAGTCTTCGGTTAGAAATCCTACTCGCACACCTGCGTTGATATGATCCCAAGGCAGAGTTTCATCGATGGGTCTCTCACGATGCGTATAAAACTCTGGATTTAAACCTGCCGAATCAAACGCGTCCATCCAAATCTCATATTTATAATGCTCCTCCCAAGCATCGAAGCGGGCACCTAATTCCCATGCCTTTCGAATAACATTCCCCATCTTCCTGTCTCCTCGGGACAACCATGCTTCGAGCATAGTTTCCTTTGGATCAGTCCAATTGAGTCGTAATCCCTTGCCTCGCAACCCTCTCTTCAAGAGGGATTGTTTCGCTTTAATTTGTTCAGTCGAATCACAAGGAACCCATTGGAAGGGTGTGTGTGGTTTGGGTACAAATGTGCTGACACCGGCGCGTACTTTTGCGCGCATGCCAATTTGCTTTCGACCCTCAGCGAGAACAGCCCTGCATAGTTCTGCGATCGCGCGCACATCCTCAAGTGTCTCCGAGGGGTGGCCGATCATAAAATAGAGCTTAATCGTGTGCCAACCTCGACTATAGATCTCACGGGCAGTAGTAAGCACCTGCTCGGTGGGAACAAATTTATTGATAATCCTGCGCATTCTCTCAGTAGCTGCTTCTGGCGCCAGAGTGAAGCCACCTCGCCGCGAGATATCTTGGAGAACGTCCATCAACTCAACAGAAAAGGATTCAATTCTCAAGGAGGGAAGTGAAATGTTTATATGCTGTCCTTTGAATCGATCTCTAACCCCTTTCACAAGTTTAAGGATTTCATCATAGTCGGATGAGGAGAGTGAGAGAAGCCCAACTTCGTCAAATCCCGTTTGAGCGAGTGATTTTTCAATCGAATCCACAATTTCTTCAACGGGTCGTTCTCTAACTGGGCGAGTGATCATACCTGCTTGGCAAAAGCGGCATCCCCTAGTGCATCCACGCATGATTTCAACCGGAATACGATTGTGGGTTACATCAATAAACGGTACGATGAAGTCGGTTGGGGGAGGGGGAAGTTTAGGCACGATGCGTTTTACCACTGGAAGCTGTGCGGCGGGATCCAGGCTTTCGACATGGGATAGGGTGTTGTCTTCTAAATAGTGAACTTTGTACAGCGAAGGGACGTACACGCCCCAAAGTTTAGCGAGGGATCGAAGTAATTCATCTCTGCTGGAGCCTTTGGAGGTGGACTCTCGCACCTTATTAACAATTTCTACAATGACATCCTCTCCTTCGCCAATGACGAAGGCATCGATGAAACCTGCCATTGGTTCAGGGTTGAGCGTAGCGTGACCACCGGCGATAACCAAAGGATCTCTATCACTCCTATCTTGACCCATGATAGGTATTCCACCGAGGTCGAGCAAATTTAATGCGTTTGTGTAGAGGGTCTCATAGGGTAAGGAAATCCCGATGATATTGAACTCAGAGAGTGGATGGTGAGTTTCAAGGGAGAAAAGCGGCAAACCTTCCCGCCGCATCGCGTCTTCCATATCCGACCAAGGACTAAAGACCCTTTCGGCGAGGACATCCGGGATTGCGTTCAGAATGTCATAGAGAATGGCTAGCCCCAGATTGGCCATACCGAGATTATAAATATCCGGAAAGGCCAAGGCTATCTTGATTGGAGTATTTTCCCAATCTTTAACGATTTGGTTCAGTTCACCACCGGTATATCTTCCAGGCTTTTGAATGCTTGGAAGGATGCGATCTAATTTGGAACGGATTTCTTCAGGCGTCATTTTGTACCTATAAAACAATAAATTCGGACATTCTCGGGCGAATTATAGCATGGGACCAAGTCAATCGATGA
>JAGLGG010000113.1 GCA_023144145.1 Anaerolineales bacterium
AATCATCGTTTTCCGCTGAGAAAGGCCCTCGCCTGTGAGCAACGAAATTCTTTCGTTCTTTGAAAGACTTTAACCTTGAGCGCAGCAAAAGGCCTTCACCTTGAGCGAAGCGAAATGCATCCGCTTCGGCTTAGAATGACAGCCCATCGTATCCATCGTGACTAAACACTAGGTAATGTATCCTGATAGGGATGGTATATCCATCCTCATCGATTATCTTATACTAAGTGCACACGTTCTCATAGAGGATTGTAAATTCAGCACAACAGTTGCCCTAATACCAACTGCCTTATGGCTTTCTAATTGTGCCCATCATCATATTCAGAATAACTTTGATGTAGAATCGACTCAGTTTCAATATTAAGAGTTCCCAAAGGAGATGAAGGATGTTAGTCGGAGAACGAATGACAGTACCGGTTATCACAATTGCTCCTGAAGTCCCTATTCAAGATGCACTTCAATTAATGAGAAAGAGTAAAATCCGCAGACTTCCGGTCGTTGATAAGAACAACGCTCTAGTCGGATTGGTTTCCGAGAAAGATGTTCTTAATGCTTCCCCCTCGGATGCCACAAGTCTTAGTGTTTGGGAATTAAATTACCTTCTTAGCAAAATTGAGACGGGAGATATTATGATCACCGATGTTATCATTGTTTCCCCAGATACCCCAATTGAAGAAGCTGCCCGCATAATGGCGGACAATAAGATCGGGAGTCTTCCTGTTATTGACGGAGCTGAGATCGTAGGAATTGTCACCGAGACTGATTTGTTTAAGACCTTTCTTGAGCTCCTTGGAGCTCGTCAATCCGGTGTTCGACTGACAGCATTGGTTCCAGATGTACCTGGTGAGTTAGCTGCTCTCACAAGCGCTCTTCGAGATATTGGTGGGAACATTGTTGCTTTAGGAACATTCCTCGGTGAATCAGAGCAAACCCGTACCATTACTATAAAAGTTGGAGGCATCGATCTTCCCACACTGAAATCGGCGGTTGAGCCTTTCGTAGAAAAAATAACTGATATTCGTGTGGTTGAGGCCTCTTGATATAAGTTGCCTTAAATAATGTTCCATTCTACTTTCTAATCAAGCTGATCTGGAACACGAGATGCACTATGAAATCAATGTTGAGTCGAAGAGAATTTCTAAAATTATCTGGTGCTGCCTCACTATTGATCGCCTTTCGTTCCACTCCGGATTCCAATTATCCTGAGTTAATCGGACGAGTTACGAAGCGTGTACTATCCGTTTATTCAGAACCAACATTTAACGCTTCTGAAGTTTGCGTTCTCGATCGAGACGAACTTATTTCTATTGACGAACGTGTAATCTCGGATGAGGGACCTCGGTACAACCCCCTATGGTACCAAACATGTGGTGGCTATGCGCATTCAGGCAATATCCAGATCGTCCAGTGGCAACCTCAAAATCCATTCTACGGCCTTCCTCAAGAGGGCGCGCTCTTTCAAATTTCAGTACCTTATACAAGAACCTATGCCCAACCCAACCCAGAATCAACGCCCTATTATCGCTTGTACTACCATTCAAACGCCTGGGTAATGAGGGTCGTCGAAGGCATAGATGGACGCATGTGGTATGGCCTGCTGGATGACGTTCTCGGTTTACGATATTTCGCTCGAGCAGAACACTTGAGGAAGGTTCAAGCCTCAGAACTTGCACCCATCTCCCCCGATGTACCCAGTCGAGAGAAGCGTATTGAAGTTTCGCTTGACCAACAAGAAATTCGCGCATTCGAATACAATCGATTGGTGTTACGTACAAGAATGTCGAGCGGCATTCCAGATCCCAAACCTCGATACAACGGGATTCCCACCATTACTCCAACGGGCAATTTCTATGTAAATCGGAAAATGCCACTCCGGCATATGGGAGATGCGAATCTGACATCAGATTTGAACGCTTATGAGATTCCAGGGGTGCCCTGGGTGACGTATTTTCATTTCACCGGCGTTGCCTTCCATGGCACATATTGGCATTGTGATTTCGGACGACCTCGGAGCCATGGCTGCGTGAATATGCGTACGGAAGAAGCCCAGTGGATCTACCGCTGGACCATGCCAGTCGTCGCTCCAAATGAATATATCGGAACTGGCGTTGGCACCAAGGTCATCGTCAGATGACGCGTCATCTGACGCGTCGTCTGACGCCTAATCAATCCCCTCAACTCCCCACACCCTTGGTCACAAGCGCACTTGCCTGGAAGAACTTACTTCGAAATTTATTTCTAACTGATGGATGCCCAGGGCTAGTGCTTTGTTAAGGACAAAGATACCATTCATAAACCGGATTACTACATCCTTGACAAATGCTTATGTTGTTCCGTTCTTTATCTATCCTGCCTAAAGAATCATGTTGGACGGAACACTCGTAATAAAAACACCCCCAAGATTTATGGCCATCTGGGGGGGGTGTTCAATCAATCCTTACTTACAAATCAGATTGACCCTCGAGAGCTACCTTGCGTATTAGGCTTGACCCGAAAAACGATCCTTACGATCTTCCAAAATTTCTCGCAACTTGCCCGTCTCACTGTAACCAGAGGCACCTCGGCTCAATGCCGCCTTACCTTCTTCCTCGCTCATCACATCGGCGAGTACAAAGATATCGATCTCACCCGACAGTTGTCGAAGGCTGCGCAACAGCCAGTAATCTCGTTCATGTGCCAATTGTGAGTTCACCAAAACAAGACTCGGTTCAATTCTCTCCGCCAGAGCAATCGCTTCTTCAGCCCCACGAGCTTCAGTAACTCGGTATCCTTGCGCCTGGATCATTAATATCATTGATTCTCTGGTTGTATCATTTGGTTCGATGACCAAAACTCGTGATGTGGGGCTTATTCCGGATGAGAGAATTGCGTCTATTGCTGATAGTAATCGTCCAGTTCCCTCTGGGCGGATCATGAATCCAACCGCACCCATGCGTAAACCCTCTTCAGGATCTGAGACTGAGGTGAGAAACAAGATCGGGATGTTGCGGGCATATGTGTCTTGCTTCAGCACCATGGCGACGTCGAAACCAGTTTGCTCACGTGTGACCAGATCCAAAAGCACTAGATCTGGTTGCTCGGTACGTGCTAGTGCGAGTAAATTTGCGCCATCTGCAGCAGTAGTGATCCGATATCCTGCTTGCTCCAAATCCTGAGCCAATATATCACGAAGTCCTTCCTCTTCCGTCATGAGCAAGATTGTTTTCGTCGCTTCATCTTTATCGGAAATACGCGTTTCAACAGCCCTTCGAAGGGAGGAAAGATCTGCATCAGCTAAAAATGCAGCTCTTAGTGGGAGAGCAAAATTCAGTCGTATCCCATCATCAGGCATTTCTTCCACCCAGAAATGCCCTCCAAAACCTCTGATGATTTCCATACAGGTAGAAATCGAATACCCATCTCTACCGATTCTTGGCTGTTGGCCCTTTTTTTCGAGTACTGTGAGTATCTCATCGACTCCAAGACCCAATGCATCAGATCCTGAAGCCGCTACGTGAACAATTGCCCATGGTCCTCCTTCAACCAATTCATCGGGCTCTCTATCATAAACCTCTTGAGCATGCCTCTCATCCCCCGCAGGGAGTAATTCCGCAGAAACATTGATCTCTCCTTGTTCCATGAGGGAGATGCTTTCTGAAATTAAGCTTGATATTATCCTTGCCAATTCGTCCTGATGACCTTGAACTGCAGGGAGATGGGCAGGATATTCTGCAATAACAGCAACTGGTTTGCTGCCTGCAACACCAATGGATAGATTAATTGCACTCTCAATAGCGCGTGGTAGCTCCACGGCCGAGATTGTCTCAGTCAAGGGTTAACTCTCCCCTTCTTAATCTTCATTATCTGCGAATTTGGGCAGTTATATCAAATACTCTCAATTAACATAGCCCAAAGTCTCGTTGATAAAACTTACTATTACCTTACAAATTGGACTCATACGTACCCTCATTGTACAATCATTCTCATGGAAGCTCGCATCAGTGTGGCGAAAATTGGTAAATATGCCACCTCAGAGAGCGGAGATACTCTTGAACTCATTGAACGTCCAAATGGGGGCATTTCATTGGTCCTCGCAGACGGTCAGTGGTCTGGTAAATCTGCAAAAGCAATATCTAATGTCGTTACACGGAAAGCTTTGAGCCTGCTTGCAGACGGAGTACGAGATGGGGCTGCTGCACGCGCTGCTTCAGACTACCTTTACACATATCGCTCTGGAAAGGTGCAAGCGACATTAAACATTTTATCAATTGACTTAATGAGCAAGACTCTGGTCATTACTCGGAATAATCCTGCTCCTGTTATCATGGTTAGGGACGACTCAATTGAGTTGTTGGATCAACCATCGAAGCCTGTAGGGAGTAGGTTAGGCATACGCCCAAACATCCTCGAAATCCCTTTAGAACCTGGATTAATCTTCATAGCATACACAGACGGCCTTTTACACGCAGGCAACAAAGCTGGACAAGATCTAGATGTTGTGGGTTGTGTGTCTGAACTTCTTTCATCTGGAGAAATTGATCCGGTTGACTGGTCGGATTACTTGCTAGCCAAGGCACTTGAAATTGATCAAGGGAGACCAACGGACGATATTAGCATCATTGTAATGGCAATTCTAGCAAAAGGGAGTGGCTCAACTCGTCGGCTAACTGTACACATGCCCCTGGATTGATGAAATCACTACAAGTTCCACAAGAAAGTGATATTGGCATCCGCATTGCGATCGTCGGGCCTTGTGGTGCAGGCAAATCGATCTTGGCAGATGCACTGAGGGTAAATGGGTACGACGCCAGACAGATCGCCCAGGAACATTCCTTTTTCCCTGCGATGTGGGAGCAGATTACGAAACCCGACATTCTGATCTATCTGGACGTCTCGTATCAATCAGCAACAGTTCGAAAACAATTAAATTGGTTGGAAAAGGAATTTGATGAGCAAATCCGGCGTCTTGCCCATGCTCGGAAAAATTGTGACATATATATTCATACCGATTCACTCACGCCCACTGAAGTCCTTTCGAAGGTCATCGAATACTTGAAATAGACTCTTCTCATGACCTATAATCGATTCCAAATCGAACAGGGCTGTTCCAAATGGACGTCATGCGTCCGTAAGAGTGCCGTTTATCTGACATTTTCGAAATGGCAACACCAAAAAAACCAAGTGTACGGGCAGCGGCGATGTGCGGCAGCACGCGTTGCCCATACTCCTTGTGCATAATATGAAGCGAAATACATTCCTGTACTCTTTAGACAGTCACAAATTGAAGTTACATGAATAATTAAGGCTTGCCCCCTATCATCAACCTGTAAATTTAATACTTCGAAACGTTCAAAGGTTTGTGCGATCGAAACCCTTCCGTCAGATTATTGAGGACCATCAGCCAGAAGCTTGCTCACCTTCTCAGTTGTAACGATCGTTTCCAAGTTCGAACTATTCACTCCCTCGGAAGAGTTTCCGTTCACTGCTTGGTATCGCTCCATTATGGAAACTTGTGTCGCCATCGCACGTAATACACGAAATTCCTTCTCCCGTAGCCTTTGGTGGTAAAGCCACGCCAACCCTCTTTTGAACACACTCAAGGGTTCTTTGAGAAAATGACCGAAATCTGATCGAACGATCGGCTGTGGATGTAGGAGAAACAGAATACTGCTCTGACCATGTTCTTCCGGTAACTCGATAGCCCTCATGTTATAGGTATCTTCGGCTACACTAATTGTCGCACCCGTTCCATTACGGCGACCACGCAGCGCAGTTTGAAAGTCTCCCGGAGCGAGTGCTTTGAAATCCCAACCCTTATCGATGAGAGTTCGAGCGGGTTGATTAGCAAAGATCACTTCCCCCTCCTCATTGACCAACATGACTGCATCTGGAAGAGAAAGAAGGATGCGCAGCGATCCGTCAGTCACTTGCTTGGCAGTGGTCGCTTCAGGCTCCAATGGAATTGGCTCATCCACGGGTGCAGGATCCATCACGGGTGCAGGTTCAGGAATTTCAGATGCAGGAGCCGATCCGGCAGATAGCTTCAGCTGACGGTATTCAAGTGCCTTCATCACAACGTGATCGAACACCAACAAATCATCAAAAGGTTTCGTAAGATAAAGAAATGCATCTTTTTCAAGTGCTTCCAATGCAATTTCAATGGTCCCGCCACCGGTGATGACTATAACTTGAGTCAGCGGATCCTTCTCTTTTGTGGACTCAAGGATGTCTAAGCCAGTTGCAATGGGCATGTATATGTCGGTCACGACAAGATCATAATGGTTCCGCTGGATGTACTCGAGAGCCTCACCGCCATTACTTGCACGGTCAAGGTTGCACCCTAACCGCTCTAATCGACGCGACATGAGATCGAGCAGAACATCGTCGTCATCGACGATAAGTACACGTGCGTTCTTGGTCATGTCTACCCACTTCCTTTCAGTTACTCTTAATTCTACCGGTTCCAGTTATCTTGATATTATTTACAAATCTCTATTCAGTTGGCTGGCAAGCAAAACGCTACCAATGCCTCCTGTTTATCACTCCTCCAACTCCACAACCGACTTTCCAATCTGAGCAGAAGATATTTTGCGAATGCCAGGTGAATCTCCGATCGTTCAATCTTTCCTTCATCTTCCCGATAATACTGTCCATTGGTTTTTTCTATCGGCTGATATATTGTAGAATCTGAATTACTAATTTGGAACCATACTCGATCGGATTGATCGCCGCGACAGGTAATTGTCGTCGTACTGGATCCCCTTCCCATATCCAAAGCCCGATGTAGAAGATGTTTCAAGGCATAGTGTAATTGTTGAGAATTGACTTCCACAAAAGGAAGTTCTTCATCTGTGTTCCAATGGATTTCATGTTGATACCCCTCATGAAAATCCCGAATGAGCCGCTCGTTCTCCTTACTCATAAATATAGCAAGAGGCACCTTCGTTGAATTATCCGGATCCAAATTGTATTCAAAGGCGCCAAGATCAAAGGTGTACGCCACTTCTCTTTCAATGTAATCCTTTATTGCTGTGACCTTTTCAGCAACCTGAGCACCATTGCTGCTGATTAGGTTCTCAAGGTCGTCTAGAATCGACTTAGCCATAAAAACCGGTTGTTTAACTTTTTCTCCCAGGCTTATAAGATTTCGAATAATAAATGATTCGATACGCTTCTGAGTTGCTGCATCATGAAGTGTCAATACCCACCCACCAGAATTTCCAATATCTGATTGCATGGGCGAAATACTCATGATTTGAGTTTTATCCTCAGGCCAGTCTACTTCTACATTCGCGGATTTAGGGCAGCCAAGGGCTCGCCATTGAGATATCAATCCAGCCAGCCGTTCGGGCAATCTAAACTCCTTATCAGAATCCTCCAGATCGTGTATTGCTAAGTGTCGAGCAATATCTGCACTCGCAACTATCACCTGGCCTTCATTATCAACGGCCAAAATGGCGTTGCTTGTATTTGTCAAAACAACCCGAAGTTTATCTGCGCCTTGAATGAGCCGCCTTCGCAATACTTCCTTCTCAATCTTCAGCCTTCGATGTTCTCCCGCTCTTTCAACAGCAAGCGAAAGCTCACCCATTATTTCTAATGGCTTTGTGAGATAATCAAATGCTCCATCTTCTCTTAGTGCAGATATGGCCATTTCTAATGAAGGTGCTGCGGTAATTACTATCACTTCCAAAAGCGGGTCCAGCTTCTTCGCATACCGTAAAAGTTCTAGTCCGCTCATTCCCGGCATCATCAAATCGGTTACCAGAACATTGAATGGACCGCTGGATTGCAAAGCATGCAAACCCTGTTTACCGTCTAATGCAGAATCGACCTGATGACCTTTCCTCTGAAGGTGATGTACCATGAGATCGAGGAAAGCCGGGTTATCATCAACGACGAGAAGTTTCTCTGCCGACACCGATTATTCTCCTGTACCTCTAGGCAGAGGCTGATCGTATGGAAGTTTAATTATGAACACGGTTCCTTTCCCAGGCTGGCTCTTCACATTTATTCGCCCGCGGTGCTTGGCGACAATTCCATAACTAACTGACAGCCCCAGCCCTGTGCCCTCTCCTTCAGACTTAGTAGTAAAAAATGGGTCAAAGATACGGCGCAGGTTTTCTTCCGGAATTCCAACCCCAACATCCTGAACTCGTAAGACTATGCCCTTATCCTCTCGCATGAGCTGAACCGTCAGCTTTCCACCATCTGGCATCGCTTGGATTGCGTTTTGAAAGAGATTCACCAGAACTTGCTCAATCTGCGTGGCGTCGTATGTGACCATAACTGGATCATCTGGTGTTTCTATGACGACTTCGACTTTTCCTTTTCGAGCGAGATAATCGGTCAACCTACTCGAAGTTCGAATAGTTTCACAAAAGTTTTGACGTTTCATGGCAGGAGTTGCTTGTCGTGCGAATTTTAGCAAATCGGTAATGATTTTGTTCGCGCGATTAGCATTATCCTGAATGGTTTTTAATTGCTCAGTAGCTTCTGTAGAAAGTAGAACCTCTTCTTGCAGCTCCTCTGCCAAACCCTTTATCACCGCTAAGGGGTTTTTCACATCATGGACAATACCCGCGGTGAGCTGTCCCGTCGCCGCTAGTTTTTCGGATTGAATCAGTTGTTGTTGGGTCGATTGCAATCGTGCATTTGCTTTTGCGAGTTCCTCATTTCGCTCCAATGTTTCTGCATACAATCGCGCCGCCTGAGCTGTGCGTTTACGAAGCCGGAATGTCATCAAGTCAAATACTGCTGCCAGGTCACCGATTTCATCAGATCGCTTAAATCCAGTTCTTTGATTGAGATCCCCTTCGGCAACAGCCTTCGACACCGAACGCAGCTTAAGAATTGGTTTTGCGATACTCTGCGAGAGAAGATACCCAATAATGATCACCGCTAGCGTAGCCAAGGAGAATATGACTCCGAACGTGTTCCTACTGGTGCCTTCAGCAGTTACGACATAATTACTTCGTAAAGCTACGCCTAGAATTCCGACCGGTCTCTTACGAACCTCCAAATGTGAGTATTTCGCCTGGTAGCTGTTTTCTCCAATATTAATTTCCTTCGTTTCAGCTTCACCCGAATTTGGAATACTGCTTTGTGTGAGTTCGAAAATTTCCTTCTCTTCCTCTGCATGGGCGAATGTCGAGGTCAACAAATTCCCATCTGCGTCGAGAATAACCAGTATCTGGGCGAACGCTTCTTCATTAATTAGTCCAAGCAGAGTATCAAGACGAGTGCCTACCATTAAAACGCCGATTAGTTCGTTAGTCTCATCTTTAACAGGCGCGCTCGTATAGAGATAAGGTCCAAAACGCGTATTCAGAAGCCCGGCGTATTTATCACCCAGTTGATCTACATCACTAGACAGAATTTTGCTGACGATTTCGTAAGAGGAAAAATCCGTTCCCTCGTATACACCATATCTGCCTGAAACAGGATCCTGGGCAAGCGTTATAATCTCGCGACCATCAAGGTTCACCGCGCTAACCACTTCTACCTCGTTATTCAACGCCAATGGCCAGAGGATGTCTTGTAACCTTGAACCATCTTCACTCAGGAAAGCTTCCGGAACTCCTTCTGTAAAGGCCATCAATCGTAGATCAGCTAGATGGTCTTGCTCCTTGCGAACAATGCCGTCAGCTGCAATTTCACTGACTGCATCTAATTGGTTGAAGAATCTTTCACGCACCGATGAGGCGACGAGGCGAGTGACAATAAATGTTCCGATCATCGCGGTTAGCAGTGTGAGAATGAGATAAGGAATGATCAACTTGGCTTTCAATCCTGATAGGCGGCCTAGGAGCTTCGAAATGAGTGATTCCGAACTTTCCTGAGGCTCGTCCCCAGGATCACGGGGTGATCTCTTTATTTCCTGATCCTCGATTTCTTTTGTTGTCCTCTGTTTGCCCGTTGCTAATGCCGATTTCATACCAATATCCTCTTGAATTAAGGAAGCTCCCGACCTGCATTCCCATTAATATACAATTCAATTTTCGCCAGTGTCATCACTGCTGTTTCCGTCAACGTTTTCGCTCTTGTCATCCGAAGGATCGAAAGTGCCTTCCTTCCGATAGGTGAATATTTTCGTACTCTTCGATCGTTTGGCTTGATAAAGTGCTTGATCTACAGCATGAAGATAGCCCTGAGGAGTTCCAAACTCCTCTCCCCATTGCCCCACGCCTACACTTATCGAGATGGTTACCTCCTCGAACGGCTCGCCAGTGATTTCTCTTCGAACCCGTTTTGCTACTTCTGTAGCCACATCTAAGCCTGCCTCAGGGAGAAGTACCAGAAATTCATCGCCCCCGATCCTGGCTGCCATATCTACCCGACGAGTGTGAGTTCGAATTGCGTCGGCAACTTGCTTAAGCACGGAATCCCCTGCAGGATGTCCGTATGTGTCATTGATTGGCTTTAGGTCATCAATATCCACCATAATTAATGAAAGTGGCCTTCCGTAGCGCCTTGCTCTCTCGACTTCACTTGCAAGGGTTTCTTTCACTTTGTGCCGGTTATATAAACCCGTCAATTGATCGGTCAGCGCAAGGCGTTGAACCTCTTGAAATAGCCGTTCGTTCTCACGAATAAGATGCCTTCGTTCTAATGCTCTAGATAAAGTCATCTCAAAAATTGTCAGAGAATCCAAGGGTTTGGTCAGATAATCATAGACCCCGGCACGTATCGCTTCTATTGCAGTCTCTAGGGAGGCACTTCCGGTCATGAGGATCGCTTCCATGTCGGGATCCGTGCGTTGGGCCTCACGGATGACATCCAACCCAGTTGCACCCGGCATGTAAAGATCCATCACAAGTATGTCGAAGGATTTTTGCCTGATCGCCTCCAACGCTTCCGTTCCATCAGAAGCCTCATCGACCGATAGACCCATTTTCTTCGCCCGATGAACCAACAGTCGCCGAAAATCCTCATCGTCATCAGCAATTAGAGCCTTCCCAATGGAAGTTTCATGCCCTAAGATATCCCCGCTCAATTTCAATGCCTCCTGTTGATGCTCAGCGACGCGGGAAGTACCTGGTAAAACCAGGTAGCTTAGCCAACGTCTACCCATAAAAATCACATTCATGATACATTCGTAATCATCAAAAAATACTTACAATTCCCCTACACCAGTGAAATCCATAAAGGCGCCTCCTGCCCTGGAAAATTCGGTCTATTTTCAAGCAGAGGCGTCTCCTATACCGCCGGTTTGCCCGGGCGTGGGACCCTGGGCAGCTACTCTGTGGT
>JAGLGG010000114.1 GCA_023144145.1 Anaerolineales bacterium
CGGTACTCTAACCATGTAGCAGGCGCAAGCGGCCGATTCCGTGGGGCTGGTCGATCGTCGTAGAAGGCCTCATAACCAACTGCCATGCGTTTGCGTGTCTCGTGTGTGATGATGGGATCGGTATTGGTCATTCCCAGAGGGTTGAGGATTCGCTCCTGGATGATCTCTCCGTAAGGCTTCGAGAGGATCTCCTCCAAGATTACCCCGAGTGCTTTGTAGCCAACATTCGAATAGTGATAGTAGGTTCCGGGGGGCGCGGAAGCCTCCGTCTCTCGCAAGGCCCAAACCTCATACCGAGCCTCACCAGTGAACTCCATCCCCATGATAATTCCGGTAGAGTGGCTCATTAGATGATGAAGGGTGATTGGCCTATGCTCTGATTTAACATCGAACCATGGCAAATAACGCGAGACGGGTTCATGGAGATCTAACATCCCCTCCTCTCGCAATTGCATCAGGACGATACTGGTAAAGGATTTGCTAATCGATCCAATTTCAAAAAGCGTGTCTGGTCTGACGGGGATTTGAACTGCGATGTCGGAATAGCCATAGGTTGATATCCGTAGCAGCTTCTCACGATCGGTCAACGCCACAGCCATGCCAGGGGTGTTAGCCGCTTGCATCCTGATTTCAATGTAACGATCGAGTCGCGTGAACACTGCCTCTAATCTTGACATTGCGTTCTATCCTAAACGAATTCACGCAGTCGTGGTCGATGCATATTTCTGACCCTGAACCACCTTACGATAATAAAGCCCTCAAAGACGCTTTCAAGGCTTGAACCGGATCGACATCGCATCAAGTTTCAGTTCCTGGAGTCAATACCTATACGTTTTTCTGTGCTCCTTATTACGAGATGATCAAGTCCAACTAGAATCCCTCTACCTGATTGGGGAAGTAATCCTCTAGCTCCCCCTCCCGGTACACATCTGCAGTTGCGCAGTGTAGACCCCCACCAAAGGGCGACACCTCATAGAATGGCACTGGAACGACATCAAAACCATGTTTGTCGAGGAGCTCCATCACTGGTTTCTCACTGGCTTCAACACAAACAGTCTTAGGATCGAGTACCAAGAGGTTCATATTGAGCCAGATGCTGCAAAAGGTCATCGGTCTTTTCTTATCCAAAACGGTTGCGGGAGCTTCTATGATTTCCCAGTCGTTTTTCTCAAACAATTCGTATTGCTTCTTCTGAAGGGGAGTCCGCACAGGATTGAACAGGACCAGGCCTGCCCTGAGCGGAACGATTGTCGTGTCCATATGCCAGGGTGTATGTTCTTTGTACCAGACCTTATGAACGCGATGGTTTGGATAGTGCCGTTGCAGCCAATCGATGCCGGCATCATTTGTAACCATCGATTTTTGGACAAATATATCCTTCCCGCACCGGATCACATCGGCGGCATCAAATAGGGGCTCTTTCTCGGTTGGGAGCCAATCAACTTCTTCAACTTTCTGCCACTTCTCCTCTTCACTCAATGAATTCCAGATCTTCCACCAATCTTTTTTATAGCTTTCCTCAGTTAGACGCGGCTTGGGTGCAGACCCAAACAGGAAATTTGGATCCTCTTTAAAGTACTTTTCGAGCAAAGGACGGTAGCATAGATACTCATACCATCGGCTTCGATAGGACATGGTAGCTTCCAGCATCTCATTTCCCACGGTGAGCAACAAATCTCTGGGTGGCATACATCCAAACATGGATTCTTGCACCCAATCTGGGGTCTGAACTGTCTGAGTGAAATCGAGCAGCGTAGGGCGGTCGACGCGAATTCCCCTCTTTTCCAAGATTGCAGCGAAGTTGTCCATCTGTTCGACAGCTTTTTGCGTCATCTCTTCGGGGTATGGACCGTATTTCCCCTGTGGGAATCCGTAGTCCGTCCACTCACGTTGGACTGCGATTTCAGGCGCCTGAACCATGGTCCCATCAGCACGACCAACGATGACGTGTTTGAGTGGGTCCCATTCATTCCATGCACTAACGATCGTCTTTTGCGTTTCTTCCGACATGTTCTTCTCTCCTATGCTATTAACTGCAACCGACTGTTCCGCGAACACCGTTCGTTCATAATCCAATCTGTTGTTGTTTCTCTTCAAGGACCTGGCTGGAAATCTCAAAAACCTCAATGAGATCCATTTTCATCACTTTGATATGGCGCGTGGCTATCTGCTTAGCAAGATTGACATTCCGATTAGCAATCGCATCTAGCAACGCCCGATGCTCCTCAATCTCCCTCTGAAGCCTGGGAGTTAGGGATTTTGGATCACGGTAAAGGCCTTCATAGAGCATCCAGTCTGGAAACTTGTTCCAGACGATTTCATGCAATCTTTTGAGCGTTGAATTACCACAATTTTCACTAATTTTGACGTGGAATTCCCTATTCATCTTCCTTCGAGAGGGCATATGCTCAAGCGAGGTCTTTTTTTCCGCTTGGTCTACGATCCTCCCAAGGTGATCAATTCCATCTTTAGATATGTTCAAAGCGGCTAAACCCACGACTATGGGTTCTAATAACAACCGAAGGCAATAAACCTCCGCAATATCATTATCATCAATTGGGGATACTCGAACCCCTCTATTGGGCACCCGTTCGGCCAGCCCATCTGCTACAAGGATGTCCAATGCCTCCCGCACAGGCGTATGGCTAACACCCAGCTGCTGAGACAATTCTTCTTGCCGAAGCCAATCGCCTGGCTTGATATGGCCAGAAAGAATTCTTTCTCGAATTACCTCATGAGACAGCTCTGCCAATGATTTGTGCTCGCTGATCAGAGGCTTTAATTCGCTTGCCATTGTTTATATCTTTCGGTGAGTTGATAGGCTAAGAAGAGCCCCAATAGTCCTCAATTCGAAGCGAGACACTATTTATATATAATATATAATTTAAACGACATAAGTCAAGGATGTAGCGACCCGGTTTAAGAATGGAATCTTTATCCTTGACATAGCACTAGACTATTCAGGGTGTAACTAAAATAAATTGATAGTGTTTGATTTAATGCGGATGTGTAATTCGCCCAAGGGGAGTCTTATTACAATTTCGTTTGAGTATGTTTCTCAATTAACAGTGTAATATACATATGTAGATGGAAGCGATGAGCCAAAAGTTAATTTTTGTCTTTATTCCCCCATTAATCCCTTCATCACTCCTTCATCCAACCCCCTGGGCCCGGCAATTTGTTATCGGTCGTCTTTTTTCGGAATGAGCCATCATCCATGATCTGCTGAGGGACAAAATGGAGAACACAGGATCCAAGACTCAATCAGAGCAAACCACTGGAAAACCTACTCGGCTACACTACATCGACTGGGTTCGCTTGCTGGCAACCATCGGCGTATTCCTCTACCACGCCACCCGTCCATTTGGTAACCTGGAAGGCCAGATCAAAAATGATGAGATCAGCATAGCGATTACGGTGATTTTCTTACTATTTCTAGGTCCTTTTGGAATGCCATTATTCTTCATGATGGCAGGTGCTAGTACCAAATTCGCCCTCACACGGCGGACTGG
>JAGLGG010000115.1 GCA_023144145.1 Anaerolineales bacterium
ATCGTGAACGTCACTGCTCGATTTTTCAATTCGCCATTGAGAACACGGGCAAAGGAGCCCATTCAAGTGGGTAGGTAAGATCAGACGTCATCGAGTTCTGAGAAGTCGAAACTAAAAATATTCGAAGTATGAAGGAGGAATGAAATGTTGAAGAAAGTTGTATTTGGGATCATCCTAATCGGGCTATCTACGGTCTTGGTAGTAGGTGCGATTAACCGAACAAGTGATTTATCCGAACGATCCGAAGCAAGCACCGAGCGTTCGCGCGGGGCAGAAGGTGGAGAGCGAAATATAACCGCTGAAGAAGGTAGCCAGGGCAATCAATATGGGAGGAGTAATGCTCGTGACGAGAACGTGAAGGTGGAAGAGGTCAGCTCGATTTCACAGGGCAACGGCAATGGAGGGTCTGGCGGACGTGGAAATAATAGTAGAGATGTCGTCCGAGGAGAAGTTGGAACAGACCAAGCCGAGGCACAAGAGTGGATTACGGTAGAAGGTTATGTTGGTCAAATAAGTGAAGATGCTCTGACCGTGATTCTATCGAATGGTGAAGAGATATTGGTTGAAGGGCGGGCATGGCGATTTGCACAAGAGAATGAATTCTCAACAGAAATTGGCCATCGATTTTCGATAACGGGTTTTTACGAAGATGGAGAGTTCAAAGCGGGTCTAATCGTTGATCTCACCACAGACTTATCAATCACTTTGCGTCAGGAATCAGGTAGACCCTCATGGGCAGGATGGGGTGGAGGAAGAGCATAAGCAAGGGCGGATTGAAAAAATCCCTCAATGATACGCGCAGATAACAAGCGGCCCGGTGGAAGATCCGGGCCGTTTTTTTATTCGAAATTCAGTTAACAAGAAATGGGAATCAGAACAACCAATAAGGTCGCGGCAATGATAATTACAGCAGACAAGAGCATACTAGCTCTGACAACGCTCATCGGTCGTGTATCAACCCATTGCATGCGCGTCGTCGAAACTTGAACTAGTTTGAACCGAGGACCAAAAACCCATGTCAATACGACACCTGCGATAAGACCACCCAAGTGGCCCCAAGGATCAATGTTAGGTGCCATCACCAAGCCAAGATTGAGCAGGATCACGATCCCAAGGATAAGGATTTGAAACCCCCCTTCTCTTGGCTGAACATTTCTGTGGATAAGCATAAATATCACCAGCGAGCCTAACAATCCAAAAATTGATCCGGATGCACCTACACATTCGAGAGGGCAAAAAACCAGGCTAACCATCACACCAGAAATGCCCGAAAGCAGGTATATGGCCAACAGACGGGAAGATCCCATGAACCGCTCTAGAGCAAGTCCAATGGCAAAAAGGGAGAACATATTGAAGAACATATGAGTAAAACTAAGGTGAAGGAATAAGGGAGTGATGAGCCGCCATAGTTCTCCTGAGGCAACTGCGGTCCTATTCTTGGCGCCATAGATCACCAATGTATCACAGCCTTGGATCTGCCCCATCGCCAATTGGGTCAAAAATACCAATGAGGTGAGACCAATCAAACTGTATGTGGCCGGAGACGTCCTCAATTGATTCCCAATTATTCGGAAGAATCTCTCTGGAGGCGATATTTTCCGATGGGGGGGCCGTTTTTCTATGCCATTCATGAATAGGTCATTAAATTTGCCTGGTTTCGAGGTTCAGCATCTGTGCGTATTTGTTAAGGCCGATCCTTTCTCAAGCAAACACTCAACGAGTTCGGAATTGGCGATCCCATACAATACAGATTGGCCCTGACGACGGGAATAGAGGATTCTTTTATCTTTCATAAGACGTAAATGATGAGAGGTATTTTGCGATGTCGCGTCGACAGATTCGGCAATATCTCCGACGGCAAGTTCCACCTCGAGCAGGGTCCAAAGGATCATGATCCGTCTGGCGTTAGCAAAGATTTTGCAAACGCCCACCTGTTTTTCAGCAAAGAGAAATAATTCTTTCATCATGTGCACATGTCGATAGTTCTAGAAGTTTAAGAATCTCCAACCCTTCGTAACTATACGTCTCGTCTCCGAGAGCATCTAGTGAAAATTGTCGCAATAGTTGCTGGGCTCATCGATAGCCCTCTATAGAAAGCTCTATATCAGAAGGGTTGATGAAATCCGACACCTGGAAGATAGACTCACCAAACTAGATTGTCTGCCCTTTTCGAACACCAGTTCACGAAGACGTGGATGCTCAGGAAATTAAAAATTCCATGACTAGTGAGAATATCACGACGCATCTGGTCTTGATCCTTCCCTATATGCTATTTGTAAACTACTACGTCTATCTCAGCTTAACCTGAACGGTGGCGTAATTGGTCGATGAATTTTTTGCGCAGGAATTGATCTTTTTGGAGGATCGAGAAATAGAATTGAAGGGTTGAGCCCAGAATCAGCTCACCATGGCACAGCAGTTTCTAATCCATGTCCGACGAGGAACGCTTGATCTTGCAAATATTCCTTAGTAGGACCGTCACCCACAATTCTTCCTTCATCTATGGTTATCATTCTTGGGAAGAGCTCTGCGACCATTGGAATGTCGTGTGTTGATACCAGCATCGTCATGGGAAGTTCTTTCAGCAAATTGATCAGCCGCCTGCGACTCCTAGGATCGAGTCCTGCGGTTGGTTCATCTAAAACTAAAATTTCTGGCTCCATTGCAAGCACAGTGGCGATGGCGATACGTTTTTTCTCTCCACCACTGAGGTGATGGGATACTCTCCCCTCAAACCCCTCCATTCCCACTGCCTCCAACGCCTTTTCTACCCGCAATCGAACTTCGTCCATCGAGAGTCCCATGTACATTGGGCCAAAGGCAACGTCATCGAAAACACTCATCGAAAAAAGCTGGTCATCTGGATCTTGGAAAACCAATCCCACGGAGGCTCGTGCTTGTCCTAAGTTTTCTTTAGCTAGAGAAAGGCCACACACCTTCACCTCACCTTCTCCCATAAGAATCCCATTTAGGTGCAGGATTAAGGTTGACTTTCCAGCTCCGTTTGGTCCAACGAGTGCCGCTTTTTCCCCAGGAGCAATTACAAAATCTATCTTGTGCAGCGCTATCCTTCCATCCGGATAGGTGAACCGAAGATTGAGTACTTCTATCGTATGATGCATTTTCTCACCTTAAATGGATAAGTCCTTGAGACATGAACACGAAAGCAATCACCGCCACCATGATGATCCAATCCGTTTGCTTCATTTTGAACTTCCGTTTAACCAACACGCGACCGTCAAAGCCTCTGGACAACATTGCTGAATACACCCTCTCACTGCGTTCAATGGAACGAATGAATAAACTTCCCACCATTGAACCTGCTACACGCCCTTCCCAGAGAACGGGCGGTTTGGGCTTATGAGGGAGGCGAGGACTCCTTGCGGATCTAGCCCTGAGCATGCGCAGGACTTCATCGGCCAGAACGAATAGGTAGCGATACATGAAGTTAATTGTGGAGACCAAGATAGATGGCATTCCAAGAGCCGATAAACTCCAGAAGAGGTCTGGAATCCGGGTAGTCGAAATTAAGACAACCGCTGCTTGAACTGCTAGCCACGCACGAATAACGATGCTGGCAAAACGAATTGCACCTGTCTCCGTTATGGTCCACCCAATTATGGGCAGCTTCATCCATTCATCCCCCGGAGTGGTAAATGGAATGGCGAAGGCAGCCAAGAGAAACGGCAGCGCTATGAGGGAACGGCGTAACACAAAAAAGAATTCAAGCCCGGATAGTTGGTATGAAATGATCAGGAAGAGAAAATACAGAAGAAAGCCTAGCCACTCACCCTCAGGGAGCAAACCCACAGCGAAGATGTAAAGCACCACCCCCAGTACCTTTACTCGAGGGTTTAATCCATGGACAATGCTTTCTCGATGATGATATTGATCTGCTAAATTAAAATGCAAAGCTATTTTGGTACTCCTTGAGGTCGAGCAGCCCTCCTGCCAATTAATATGGAAATGACGAAAACGATCATTGCTCCAACGCCTACTGCAAGAAAAGTTGCCACAGCCTCATTTTGGATTAGTGGGAATACATAATCAGGGAAGATTTCATAGACAGGATTCTCCCCCAATTGAAGAAATCCGCCTTGAGCAGCGACTGCTTCCAATCCATCGGGGTTCATAGAAGCAAATGGTGAAAGTGCCGCCACGAAAAGAACCAACAGGATGCCACCTACCGTGAAGTAAGCTCCTTTTTTCCCTGGCGCCATCTCTCCGGAGGTTAACAGCTCAGGGCGCAAGACCAACAAAAGGGAAACCGCTCCTACGGTGATTATTGCTTCTCCGACACCAATGAGGATGTGAACTGAGGCCATTGCAGGTAGCGCAAGTCTCAAGGGAACGGTTCCAGAAAAAGCAAGTTGGATTGCGGTTGCGAGAGAGGCAACAACGACGGAAAGCCAGGCACCAAAAAATGCTCCTGACAGATGGGATCCGCTGCGATTTCCCATTAGGCGCTTAATAAATATGTATGCCGCGTAGCCGGTGAAGGATGTGATCACGCCCATATTGATGATGTTCCAGCCCATAACCACCAGTCCACCGTCCTGAAAAAGGAGTGCTTGAATGACGATGACCGCGACCATAATCACTGTTGCAGCCCAGGGCCCCAACAAGATCGCCGCCAGAGCTCCTCCCAATAAGTGTCCAGAAGTACCGGCAGCAACAGGAAAATTTATTGCCTGAGCAGCAAAAATAAACGCCGCAATCACTCCCAGGAAGGGAACCTGTCGTTCACCAAGATGCCGTTTCGTTTGACGCAATGCATAGGCGAGTATAGGGACAACGAGGATCCATCCAACAATCGCGATTTCAGTCGACAAAAATCCATCTGGTATATGTAAAGCAAGGAAAGATACGTACATTTCTCAATCCTCCCCAAAAAACTGCGTTTTAGGATTACGAGTTAATTTGTCGTGATGACAATCGCCACAAATTCCATCCAAGGTAAGGTGGTCGCCATCCACCTTAAAGCCATATTGATCCTTGATTTCATCAATCATTTTTCTGAAGTGCTGTGCTGGTATCTCAAATTCCAATCCGCAGATACGGCAGTGCAAATGACCATGTCGGTTCGAACGATCCCGCAGGGAGAATCGCATTGAATCTCCACTTGCTGAAAGAAGATCCATCAAACCTGCTTCATGAAGCTTCTCGAGGGTTCGGTAAACTGTGGCGATATTCAGCCCCGGAAGCCGTGCCTTTGCCATTTCAAAAACTTCATTTACGCTGCTGTGTCTATCGAGATGCGCGATGGTCTCGAGGATAACGGCCCTCTGTGGCGTTACTCGATAGCCTTGGCGACGAAGGTCACTTGCTAACTGGTCACCGCAAGACATTTGCAATCCTTTGTTGTTGCAATGTTTTGCATCTAGAATAACATTTCCTCGGTCCACAGTCAAATACTGTGTGGATATGCATTCGTCCTGCTCATCCAGAATCATCACACACAACGGGCTTCGAAGTGAAAATGCTTCACAGTCAATGCTTTTCACGATGAATGCGATGGGCTGTCATTCTGAGCCGAAGCGTAGGCATCTCGCTTCGCTCGAGGTTAAAGAATCTCGTTGCTCACGGGCGAGGGTCTTTCTCAGCGGAAAACGATGATTC
>JAGLGG010000116.1 GCA_023144145.1 Anaerolineales bacterium
CTGTCGATGAAGATTTTCAACTGACCGGGGATGCCCATGTGATAAACAGGAACGGAGTAGATGATCACGTCTGCAGCCAGCCACTTGTCACGCAACTCGGCGAAGTCGTCGTCCGTTTGACGGCAATACCCCAGTTGATCGTGGCATTGGTTACATGCGTCGCAGGGAAGAAAGGTCTTGCCCGATATGGAATAAACTTCGCTCTTCACAATATCAGGTGCATACGCCTCGGCAGCCTCCAGGGCAACGTCCAGCAGGAAGCGGCTGTTCCCCATTTTTCGTGGGCTGCCGCTGATCCCTAAAATGTGAATTGCGGTCATATACCTCTCCTTTGTTTACCTTCAACCTGCTAAGTCTGTGTAGAATTGGTGGGAATTAAAACCTGCTCATGGATCAGATTTTAAGAATTAATCGATTCCTTTATGAGAGGTGGCCGTTACACCTCGGGGAGCTTTGTCGGTAAGGGCAGGTCACAGGTCTGTTTGAGAACCTTGGTTAGTACGTATGACCTCGTTTTCCTCACACCCGAGATTGTGTGCAACTTTTCTGTGATGAACGTTTGCAGGTCATGCATGTCAATTGCGATTACCGATGCTGAAATATCCGTCTCGCCAGTGGAGAGTGCCACGTAGGAGACTTGTTCTAAGCTGCACAAGTGTTCGGCGACCTCTTGGATCTTACCTGGTTCCGCCTCGATAAAGATGTCCGCATTAATTGGAAACCCGAGCCTTTCAGGAACGGCCGCGGCGTTGATCGCTATGAATCCTCTTCCAACGAGGCGATCAATACGATTCCTGACCGCTCTGGCGGAGACATAACCAAGCTGTCGGGCAATCTCAGAGGAGGACATCCTGGCATCCTCCCTTAAGCACGTGTGTATCGCTCGATCCAAATCGTCAATTTTTGTTTTCATGTTTCCTTTAATTGTCTGCCCTTTCTGTATTAATAATACGGAATTATTACCCATAATACAATACTTTTAAAGGAAAGGTTCCGAATAGGCATACGTTAATGCCGATTCGGCACTATTAGGCAAACACATTTGGGCTATTATATGGGAAATCCTCTTCCCAGAGCGGAAGTGCATTGCACAGCTCAACGCACATGTGATGGAAGAATGAAGGTACTCAACATGGAAAAATTGACTATCCCCAAGATCGAGATTGATTATGAGAACTGTGACAAGGAAGGACTATGCATCCAGGTTTGTCCCTGGGTTTATGAGAGGGATAGTCGGGACGATTTTCCGATCGTGGCGTATCCCCTCGCTTGTGATTTCTGTGGTCATTGTGTAGCGGTATGTCCCACGGGAGCGATCACACACCATGAATTGGATATGGAAAACTTCCCCCAAGTTGAAAAAGAGCTGGCAATCGAGGCCGATGCGCTGCAACAGCTCCTTCGTCAGCGACGCTCAATTCGGAATTACAACCAGAAGCGGGTGGTTAAGCGCAGTGTAATCGAGAAGATGTTGGAGGCCGCGCGTTACTCTCCAACGGGCTCGAACGCTCAGAGCCTTGAACACATTGTGGTGCTTGGGCGAGAGAATGTTGCGGAATTGGTCCGTCTCATCATTGAGGACTTCCGAAAGGAATTGAAGTTACTTGAGGATATTGACGTGGAAAAGCCGATGGATCCGTCTGAGCATAAGGAATTGAAGTATTGGCTCAGCGCCTATGAGCGTCTTATAAATGGTTATGATACTGGGAAAGACATGATGTTCTATGACGCTCCAGGCGTGATCATTACGCATGCACCCAGCGCGCTCTCGACCACTCCCACGCCAGTCCCAGTTGAGGATGCAACCTTGGCTTCTTTTCACATGATGCTTATGGCGGAGACATTGGGATTAGGCACTTGCTACATTGGAAATTTCTATGAAAAGGCCAACGAGAGCGATGCAGTGCGCCAATTCTTGGAGGTGCCGCAAGAAAATGACATCTTGATGTCCTTCTCATTTGGCTACCCCGCTATTAGATTTCGTCGGTTAGTAGACCGTAATCCGTCCAAGGTGCAATGGATTGGGGCTGACTAGAATGAGCGCAATAGGGTATTGCGTGTTTACGCACGTCGCCGGTTGCCCCAACGCCATTTCGTTCGGTTTATTGAAATGATTTGTAGGCTCAAATCCCGATCTATGAAGGTTGAAGAAACCTTCACTTGGAGAAAACCTCGCCCAAACTTATGGAGTCCAGCGGCTTGCGCCTGAACTTCGTTCAGGTTGCATCGGCAGAGCCGATGCACTCCAGATGCTACCTTGGTTAAGGCGAGGGTTCATTAAGTTTCGGTCAACTTATGTCATTCCTGTTACTGTCTGCTAGACGAAGCAAGACCGTAGAGCGATGAATTCCGTCTTTAAGCGAGGGGGTGACGTGTTGGCGGGGTGATGGATACTAAACCTGTAACCTACCAAG
>JAGLGG010000117.1 GCA_023144145.1 Anaerolineales bacterium
TGACGCATATGCAAATGGTCGTGTGTGAGCCAGGAACTGAGCATATCACCAGCCCGCATAGATCCGAAGGGAGAAGTGTAAATCGTTTCCCAATTTGGGGCATTTAAACTTTGCAGCCACTCCAAGGATTTTTCTCGTTCAGTGAGGAATTTGTCCAGTGATTCGGTGAGATTCTGTTCGTTATACTTGCGTTCTTTAACCCATCCTTCCGGATCGACCGGTGGCCAATCCTGCTCTGGGTGGTGCAGGATGATGTTCAACCGCACACGAAAATCTTGCCTCTCTTCATCATAAAGGTGATTTACAATTTCAAGGATTGACCATTCGTCGGGATTGCGTTTCCATTGCGCCTCTTCTGGCGAGACTCCCTCAACCAACGCCTTGATACGCGCAGCATTGTGCGCCATGTGCCTGGAGATGAACGAGATATCCATTGAATTTTCCTTAGTTCAGGGCTGACAATATTCGGGGGCTTCGCCTTCATAGGTCGGTTCGACTAGGGAGCCGGTTTGTGTGAATTGCTCGCCATCCCAAGAATGCTCGAGGTACTGGCGATTGCAGGGGCAGCAATTCGCTTCGTTATACAAATAAAGGGATTCGAGAAAGGTGATGGAAACTCCCAATTTGCTCCAATCCCCATGAACACCCTCGTGAAAATAGACCTCTTCCATGGTAATGTCATTCCAGCGGTAGAAGCTCAAAGCGAGGTTTGCACCTGAACCGGAAAAACGAATAGGCAGGGCGACCAAATATTGACACTCCCCAAAGAGAGTTGGACCTGCTTCTGCATCGATTTGGCTAATCATTGGATCAGGTTCTTCATGGCGCCAGACCTCGACCCATAACCCGTCTTCCCAATTTTCAACAATGAGAATCCTTCCGTCTTCACCTTGATCTATGAATTGTGTACGCTGGTATGTGCCATCACATTCGTAGCTCAATCCACTCGGGGGTGGGGTGAAAGTGGGAGTTGGAGGCACTTCAACCGTAGGCGTAACGTCAATATCAGGTGATTCAGTGCCGAGTTCAGGAGTTGCAGAGGCGAGTGATGGATCGTCCGTTTCGGATAAAGCAATTGCTGTGAGGGTGCTTGCCACGGCAGTTTCAATGTTTATTGGCTCTTCATCAGGCGAAGATCCCGGAAGCGCGCAAGCAAGGGTCGCTATCAATAGAAACATTACGACCAGCGAAGGAAGAAAGAAAGCGGAGCGGATGGAAATTCTCAAAGGCTCAAATCCAGGTGGGTTCCTCATATGTGCCAAAGACCTCTTTCATTACGCTTACGATCTCGCCCAGCGTTGCGTAGGCACGCACCGCATCAAGGATGAAGGGCATTTGATTTTCGGTGCCCTGCGCGGCGATGCGTAATCGATCCAGCGCCTGACCTACTGCACCGTTATCCCTTGATTTCCGTAAATCCGCAAGTCTTTCAGACTGACGCCTATAACCCTCAGGATCCATCTTCAGCAATGGGATCGAATACCCCTCTTCGCCCTTGTAGGCATTAACACCCACGATGTAGCGGTTGTCCATGTCCAGCTCTCTCTGATAGCGGTAAGCCGCTTCGGAGATTTCCCGCTGGAAGAAACCTGCCGCGATGGCAGGAAGGACACCGCCAAGTTCCTCAATACGTTCGAAATATTCATTTGCTTGAGCTTCAATGCGATTGGTCATAGCTTCGACATAATAGGATCCACCCAAGGGGTCAATCGTATTAGCGACACCGGATTCTTCAGCTATGATTTGCTGGGTTCGAAGTGCGACCGTCACGGCATGCTCGGAGGGTAAAGCCAGGGCTTCATCCATAGAGTTAGTATGTAGTGATTGGGTTCCGCCCATTACGGCTGCGAGAGCCTGGATAGCGGTGCGTACTATGTTGTTCTCCGGTTGTTGGGCTGTGAGGCTCACCCCAGCGGTTTGTGTGTGAAAACGCAGAAGCCATGAGCGCGGATTCTTGGCCTTATATTCATAGCGCATTTTCTGAGCCCACATGCGTCGTGCCGCACGGTATTTGCCGATCTCTTCGAAAAAGTCATTGTGGGCGTTGAAGAAGAATGATAGCCGGGGAGCGAATGAGTCAATATCCAGACCTCGTTCCAGTGCCCACCGAACGTATTCGAACCCGTCGGCAAGTGTGAATGCAAGTTCTTGAGCTGCAGTGGAACCCGCTTCCCGGATATGGTATCCGGATATCGAGATTGTATTCCATAAGGGAAGTTGCTCCGTCCCATACTCGATAGTGTCGGTAACCAAGCGCATGGATGGTTCGGGTGGGAAGATATATTCCTTCTGGGCGATGTATTCCTTGAGAATGTCGTTCTGAGTTGTGCCACGAAGTTGGTCTGGGCGGACACCTTGTTTCTCTGCAGTAGCAATGTACATGGCCCAAATGATTGCGGCGGGAGAGTTGATCGTCATGCTGGTTGAGACCTTGTCGAGTGGGATTCCATCCAGCAGGATCTCCATGTCTTTTAATGAAGAAATTGCGACGCCACACTTTCCGAATTCCCCTAAGGCTTCTGGATCGTCGGTGTCGTATCCCATTAATGTAGGCAAGTCGAAAGCGATAGAAAGACCCTTTTGGCCCTGTTCCAGGAGGTACTTGAATCGTTGGTTGGTCTCTTTTGCAGTACCAAATCCTGCGAACATGCGCATGGTCCATGGTCTTCCGCGATACATTGTGGGGTGCACACCGCGTGTGAATGGGAATTGACCGGGGAAGTTGAGGTCTTGCCCATAATCGAGGTCAGAAAGATCTAAGGGCGTATATAGGCGCTCAACAGGGTCGGAGGAGGTTGTAATGAATTGTTCCCTGGATTCTTTACGACGATCAAGGGTCTCTTTAAGTGTGGTGTCTTCCCACTTTTTAAGCGCATCTTGGAGAGCCTTCTTTTTTTCTTCTGGGGTCATGAAATACTCCAGGGGTTGTCGTGGCGTGTGAGATTCCTTATGTGGAAACCACCATGGAAAGATTATAGCATGGGGGGTGTTTTGGACTTATGGGTGGGGGAAGTAACTCTGAGACCTATTCTCTTTCGTTGGAATCATCCGATTCGCGAAATTGACGCAGAAATGCGAGCACGCCTGCGGCGGCAGCCTGACCGCGTATTATGGCTTGATCGGCCAATTTGCGTGCACGCGCGAGCCGGATTTGTAGCTCATTTTGAGTGAGCTCATAAAGTTCTACCAGAACACCGTGGGTGCTTTCAGGGTGGATGAAAGCGATAAGTTTTCCTCCTGTACCAATCACGGGCTCATCATTGATGAGGCGAATATCATTTTCCTGCAGACGGGCGATATAGGTAAGAATGTCGTCAACCTCAAAGCAGATGTGGTGCATGCCCGGACCGCGTTGATTGAGAAAACGAGCGACACCTGAGTCATCAGTGGTCGGTTTAACCAATTCAACTTCAGCACCCCCAGTAGGTAAGAATGCTACGATTGAATCTTGTCCGGGTGCATTCTCAACGTGGGTGACCTCAAGACCTAATCCATCCCGCCAGAAGTGAAGGGCTTCATCAATATCATCTACGACAATGGCAACGTGATTTATTTGCTTGACAGGGGACATTCGTTCCTCGCCATACGCTTTGTTCAAATTGTAGGATAAGGTCAGCCCTTCCCCAAGGAAGGTTTATCCTGTTTTGTGGATTTTATCTTCCTGATTCAAGGGTGTCCAATATCAAGCCATTCAGCATAGATTGGCTGTTGGTGGCATTGCCAGGGTCCAATCAACTCGTACCTAATCTCGTGACAATCAGACCGGGATCGCGTATTGGTAATAAGTGAGCAGCCCGTACCAGACCTAAGGTTGGTCGTTTCTCTCCCTTCGTTCCATATACCAACCTAAGAGGGGAGGGATCCAGCACAGATTAGCCAGGATTGTTTCAATGGCTGTGAGTACCTGTGTCGAAGGGCTGAATCCAAGTGTGCGCGCAAGAAACAAACCTGTGGGCACAAGGAAGATGAGGATTAATCCGCTGATCATCACAGGGTGATGTAGGTACTTTATTAGGGCATCCCGCCAGGAAGTGGAATTTCTGCGTAAAAAGAGCATGCCCGAGATGTTGGCTCCCATCTGATCCGACATAGCATAAAAAAAGGGTATGTAAAAGCCCTCGACACCGTAAACGTCTACGCCAAGGGCACGGCTGCCCCAATCGATCCACCAGGGGAACGTCATGCCGATTAACTTTCCCCACCCATAGGCTTC
>JAGLGG010000118.1 GCA_023144145.1 Anaerolineales bacterium
AGCAGGTTGCTAGAAATTGCCTGCTCTGCTGCGACAGTCGATCGATCTTCACCAGATGCCCGTCCAACTGCCATCAGGGCTGCGCCACCCTCAGACATGATCGTGCGAACATCTGCAAAGTCCAAATTGATAAGACCCGGAACGGTGATCAGTTCACTGATACCCTGGATTCCTTGTCGCAGCACATCATCTGCGAGCTTGAATGCGTCCTGCAAACTAGCGCGTTTATCGGCTAATTGAAGAAGGCGATCATTAGGAATCACGATCAACGTATCCACTTGCTCTTTTAATAGCTCGATACCTTCTTCAGCTGCATGGGCACGCTTCGCACCCTCAAAGGTGAATGGGCGAGTGACAACCCCAATGGTCAGCGCGCCGATCTCTTTAGCGATTTGGGCGATAATCGGTGCGGCCCCTGTTCCGGTGCCACCCCCGATTCCCGCAGCGAGGAAAACCATGTCGCTGCCCTTCATCACTTCATAGAGATCTTCAGCTGATTCTTCCGCGGCTTTTTTGCCAACTTCAGGGTCACCACCGGCACCAAGTCCACGTGTCAGTTTATCGCCTACCCGCACTCGAGTGGGCGCATTCGAGAGAAGAAGTGCTTGGGCATCCGTGTTGATCGCAACAAATTCAACACCTGCAAGACCTTCTTCGATCATCCGATTGACGGCGTTACTTCCACCTCCGCCAACTCCTACAACTTTGATCCTGGCAAAAGACTCTGTATTTGGTATCGGTTGCATCGTTTCCTCCTCTTTCTTCTAGCAAAAATTAAGATTTTGTTTCCCTCTCATCTTTTTCTATCCCGGTAAAAATCGTCTTAAGAAATCGGCGGCTTTTCGAATATCAAAACTCGGCCAGCCTAGTCCATACTTATAGCCCTCCATCATGGCGCTGTGATCCTGGCGTAATGCCCAGGAAAGCAATCCTAAACTCGTGGAATATTTGGGCGATTTCAAATCATCTACCAATCCCATCAAATTATCAGGTTGCGCTAATCTGATGGGTAATTGCAAAATCTTTCCTGCAACATCGCGAATCCCAGGAAGCTGCATGCTGCCCCCGGTGATCACAATTCCCGCAGGCAGCAAGCCATCATATCCGGATCGTTTTATTTCCTGTTTCACTAGTCCGAAGAGCTCCTCAATGCGAGCTTCAATAATCGATGCCAGCTCCGTCTGTCTGATTTGGACAGGGCGGTCCGACCCGAAGGGTCTTACAATTAAAGTCTTACTTGGCTCAACGGCCTCTTTCATAGCATGTCCATGGCTAATTTTAATTTCTTCAGAGGTTTCAAGCGGCAGATGTAACCCTTGAGCAACATCGTTGGTAATATGATCCCCACCAACCGGGATAACGGCTGTGTGCCAAACCGAGCCCTCAATGTAAATAGCCAAATCCGTTGTTCCAGCACCAATGTCACAGATCACAACACCCATTTCTTTCTCGGTCTCAGTTAGCACCAGCGCACCCGCCGCCAGGGAACTAAGAACCCAACCGTCAACCAGAATTCCAGCAGCTTCGACACACTTCTCTAAATTTCTCCTTGCGGTTGTCCCTGCTGTGACAATGTGAGCTTCGACTTCAAGACGGAACCCATGCATTCCAATAGCATCTTTGATGCCATCCTGTCCGTCGATCACAAACCCTCGAGGAATGACATGCACTACTTCACGGTTGTATGGAATCGCAAAGGATTTTGCCGCATCCAGGGCACGGTTGACATCATCAGCTCCAATTGTTCTACCCGATACACCCGCCATTCCAGTGCTATTCATTGATGACACATGTGCCCCGGAAAGGTTGACCAGCGCGGAGGTGATTTCGAGTCCGGATGTACGTTCAGCTTGTTCCTTCGCATCAGCGATAGTGCGAACTACTCCTTCCAAGCTGACAACACCGCCTTTACGCATACCTTTCGTGGGAATCGTCCCCAATCCTATGATGCGCAATCGCTGGGAGTGATCTGATTGGCCAACAAGGACACATGTCTTTCTCGTGCCAACGTCTAGCCCTACGAAGATTAGGTCATCCGTTCCCATGATTCCTGTCACAACTCGACCTCGGTACTTCCAGATTCCTTGCAACTACGATTTTCGATCAACGCTTCCATTTCCGTTTCGATCCACATCTTAATTGTTACGGCTAGCGGTAATACGCGGCCGATATATTCTCAATGCTTACAAAGCTCGCTGGATATCGATTCTGTAATAAAATCTCGACGATATTTGCATAGGCCTCTAATTTCAACTCCATGTCACCTTCGGTCCCAAAATAAGCCATCCAGCCGCGGAAATCTTGAAATCCGAAGCCGTGCCTGGGGTCATAAAATAAATCTTGTTCATCTCCAACGAGTGCCTTGAGTTGAAGGGCGGCCTGGATTACTTCCGGGGCTATCACAGGATCTAAAGGAGCCTCGATCTCCAGCACGCTCTCCAATGAATGAACTCGGTTGAGTTCCGGAGGAGAATTCCTTCGAAGGAATGCGATTGCATCGCCCGAAATCAACCATGACGTACCGCCATCGTTCCATTCCAGGATTGGGTGACGCTCTTCAATCTCTATATTCACCAAGTTCGGCCATTGCACGGTCACCTGTGCAGATAATATTTCTGGGTGGGATTCCAGATTCCTTTCAATGAGCGACGGATCGACCTGAAAGCTTTGCTTTCCTGCGATTCCTGCGATGGAGCGGATCCTTGAAGGACCCATATAGTAGGCACCCTCAATCCCAATCGTCTGAACTTGAAAATCCATACTGGTTTTCAAAACCATGATCATCCAGACCGATGCTCCTAGTGCGAAAAGTGATATCCATCGGGATCCCAAGGCAAGAATCAAATGTGCAATTCCTGGCAACTTTCTTCCACGTGTTGAGACAGCAGTTCCGTAAGTGCCTCGACGAGATCTAGCACTCCGGCGCCTTTGGCCCCGATCGATAGCTAGATCTTTTGGCATCTTCTTGGTCCGTCGAGATTTACGGCTTCGAACTCGTTCAGCCCTTGATTTCGGCCGACCAAAAACTCTCTCACCCAACATCAACTTGCACCCTCAAATGATCTTGTCAAATTAGATTTCTGTGCATGCCTCTCGAATGCCAATTCGATCAACTGATCTAGCAATTCGGAGTAGGGCAATCCACTGGCTTCCCACAACTTTGGATACATACTGATACTGGTAAAACCTGGTATCGTATTCACCTCATTCAAGTAGATCTTGTCGGTTCCTCTCTCCATAAGAAAATCAACTCGCGCCATTCCAGCGCCATCAATCGCAACATATGCCTTAAGCGCCATATTCCTAATTTCATCAGCCAATACTTCCTCGATAGGTGCAGGGATGATCAGCTCGGATGTATCGTCGATATATTTGGCGCGGTAACTGTAAAACTCATCCCCGGGAACGATTTCCCCAGTGACGGAGGCCTTTGGATGTTCATTCCCTAACACACTCACCTCGATCTCTCTCGCATCGATACCTAGCTCGACAATAATCCTGCGATCGTACCTGGCTCCATCTAGGAGACCCTCCATTAAGTCGGATCTGTTCCTGCACTTTGTAATCCCCACTGAAGAGCCCATGTTCGCTGGCTTCACGAACAGTGGATAGGAACCCACTTGCTCCGCTTCATCCAATGCATTTTGCATTTCCTGGTCGAGATCTTTCGAATCCAAAATGACTGATTTGACGACCGGAATGTTTCTCGCAGCCACTACATCCTTGAAAATTCCCTTATCCATAGCCACAGAAGAAGCCAGGACCCCAGCACCAACGTATGGTATTTCTGCCATTTCCAAGAAGCCCTGGAGGGTGCCATCTTCCCCAAAAGTTCCATGCAGAACTGGAAATACCACATCTAATTCAAACAAAGCTTCAAGAGTTTCATTCTCTTTCATCCGATACAAATTTGAATCACCCGGATGAGCGATTAAATTGACTGGTATGAGCCCATCTAAATTCCCAGACTCCGTTCGCTCCAGGGCATCTGGAGCAGTCAACCATTGTCCGGATTTGGTTATCGCGATCGGAACAACCTCATAGCGAGTTTTGTCCAGCTCGTGTATCACTGATCGTGCAGATCTCAAGGAGATTTCATGCTCTCCTGACCGTCCCCCAAAGATCACACCCAATCGGATTTTGCTCATCAAACCGTAACCCCAGCGTGCATCAAACCCTCTACAAATTCATTATCCCAATCTCCGAAGAGCTCCACTTCCAATTCAAGATCGATTTCGAACCGGTCGGCCACCTGGTGGCGCACTGCATTCACCAACCGTAAAACATCCGATGCTGAGGCATCACCAAGGTTGAGAAAGAAGTTGGCGTGTTTTGTACTGACCCTAGCGCCACCAATCTGGAGTCCTTTCATTCCGGCAGCTTCAATCAGTCGCCCGGCTGAACGATCTGGTGGATTCTTAAACATCGAACCCCAGCTCGCCCCTGCAGGTTGGGTACGCTGTCGGTGTGCGATAAATTCAGCCAGTTTTGCTTTGGCCAATGGTGTGTCGGCAGTTTCAAGTCGGAAAGTGCCACTCAAGACGACAAAATTACCAGGATTGCGTTTCAGGATGCTATCCCGGTAGCCAAACTCCATTCGATCAACCGGCCACATATCTGGCTTCTTTCCTCGTTGCAAGATTTCAGCCACTTCTAGGCAACCAGCGATTTCTCCACGGTGGGCGCCAGCGTTTCCAACAATCGCACCGCCAATAGTTCCAGGTACTGTCCCTGCCCACTCCATACCTAACCAATCCCGATCTACAGTCCGTCGCGCGATAGATCCCAGCGAGGCTCCTGATTCCGCAAAAACCTTCGGTTCGCCATCATTCTCTGAGAATTGAACCTGGCGAGCGTGATTCAGGATCACCGCGCCTCGGGCGCCCCGATCAGAGATCAACACATTTGAGCCGCCACCGAGGATGCGGAACGTCATTTCCATTTCCCATAGTTTTTGTGCCAGTTGCGCCAAATCCTTGGCAGATGTTGCAGTGAGCAAATAATCTGCCGGTCCACCAATCCTGGCAGACGTATATGGCGCAAGGTTGACCGATTCTTCCAACCGGTCACCAAACGCTTCTCGCATCTCCTCTGTGTGAGAAGGTGAAAAGCGCATTGAACTCACAGCCTGCGAACTCTTTCGATAATTCTCGTCACGATTTCACGCTCCGGAATCCGGCTGGCGTAGTTTGGAACCAACACCGGTCCATTGAAAGTCTTTGCCTTTTTGGCAGCTAGACGAAGGCGTAATTCCATCCGTCTGTCGGTCTCAAACACTTTTCTACTTCTCATATTCATCATGCACCCCTTTCTAAATACCTCTAAGTTTGTTCAGCAAAATTCGACCTACTTCATTTGCATCACCGGCACTTAAGGTGATGAGTACATCTCCACGGTTCAAGTTTTGTGCCAGAAGCTCAGCAATTTCATTAAAATCGTTCATAAAACGGACATCATGATGATCAATTTCACCCGCGATGTATTCACCCGAAAAAACAGCATCCTCTTCTTCTCGAGCGCCAAACACTTCGGTTACGATGATGTGATCGGCATCCGTGAATGCAGTCCTGAACGCGGCAATTAAGGTTTTAATCCTTGAATATGTGTGGGGCTGGAAAACGGCCCAAACTTCGGCATCCGGAAATCGGATTTTTGAGGTCGAGAGCGTGGCACGAATCTCTGTAGGATGATGAGCATAATCATCCACAACTGTAATTTCATTCACCACACCGAGTATCTCGAACCGCTGTCCAGCCCCATGGAACATGGTCAACGCTTGCCTTGAGATGGCAAAAGGGATGTCAAGTGCATCTGCAACTGCAAATGCAGCAAGGGCGTTCGAAACATTATGCTCGCCTGGCAATCGCGTTCGAACCAAGCCGAGGAGCTCATCGCCCTTTATTACCAGAAAGTCCATACCACCAGCAGAGTTAGGTCGAATTTCCTCGGCGCGCCAATACGCTGACGCTTCCATCCCATACGTGACTCTATCCACGCCCTCATGAGTTAGCGAAAGTGCTCCAGGATCAGATGCACATACAATTAATTTCTCCTTTACCTGGTCGACAAAAGACTGAAATGCCCCCATCACATCTTCATATGTCGGAAAAATATCTGGATGATCGTGTTCAACATTCGTAACTACGCCAATTGTTGGATGCAGACCTAGAAAGGCATGGTCGTATTCGTCTGCCTCGACAACAAAGTACTCACCCTTCCCTGCCCTTCCGTTCGCTCCGAAATTTGGCAATAAACCGCCCACTACAAAACTCGGATCTACGCCAGCCTGGTCGAGTATCCAAGCGATCATTCCGGTGGTTGTCGTTTTTCCATGCGTTCCCGCCACCGCGATGGTTTTGAAACCCCTCGTGATCTCGTCCAGAAATGTCTTGCGTCGTAATACCGGAATTTCAGCCTGCACTGCCGCTTGAATCTCGACGTTACTATCAGGTATTGCCGATGAGCCGACCACAATATCTACACCCGCCACATTTTCCGCTTTATGACCGAGAGATATCTCAATCCCAACCTTCTTCAAGGCCTGTGCGTAGGGTGAATATGCCCGATCAGATCCGGTCACCTTTTCCCCTCTTCCGTGAAGTACATGCGCTAACGCTGACAATCCTGCTCCTCCAATTCCGACGAAATGAACTTTGCGGCTCATACGAATACAACAATGATGAATACGAAAACCACCCCAACCGCGAAATACACTTGCGGTATTTGCAAAAGACTCGGTGGAAGATAAGGGATCAGGTTCGATATTTGATTAGCCAGTTCTGTTCCCTCCACCGGTTTGACCACCAAATCTGTTGGATATCCTGCCTGGTGCAGATAAAGCCACACGGACCCCGCAAGTAGATATCCGTTCAAAAGGCCTAGGCACAATCCTAGTAACAGCTCTTCAAGACGCTCGCGTGCCACTTTCTCCTGTAAAAACCTTAAATGCGGCGTTTGATATCCAAAAAATGCCAGGAGAACGAGTAAACCAGCCCGGACGATAAATTGAGTCCCTTGCGGTTGGAGGAAGAGCGCGGTTCGATATGGCGTAATGTACGTCTCCAAGATTGCGTTGATAAATAACCCAAGCACGATCGCACTCGTGACGAGTAGTTCTTTCGCCCAACCCCGCATTGCGCCGATGATCCCAAAGAGCACAATAAACATCCCGAAGAGAACTACAAGATCGATCATGCCGTACCAGTTCCCTTCGCAAACCCTTCGAGTTCCATTGCAATCGATTGGGCAGCTTGAGGCATCGCCAATTTTGCTGCTGCGAATGCCATCTCTTCCAGCTTATTGCCATCCTTCAATAGCTCTGTCACTGTGGGTAATAAGCTGTCGTCTAGCTCAAGATCTCGCACAATTACGGCTGCCCCACGGGTTGATAGATAGTCAGCATTCACCTTCTGGTATCGCCATGCATGCGGATATGGGACCAGGACCGATGGAACTCCAAGGATGGGATATTCACCTAATGAGGAAGCTCCAGCTCTCGAAACGATTAGGTCGGCAGCCCCAAGCGCTGCTGCCATTTCCTCGTGCAAATAATCATGTGCATGGTAAAGATCTCGCTCTTCACTTCCCAAGGCACGTTGAACCCGCTCCACCTCAGGCCAGTCCAACTCTCCTGTAATGTGTATCACCTCTGCAACCACCAGAAGCTCTGCAAGATTCTTCCAAAGTGCATAATTAATCGAACGTGCCCCTCGACTCCCACCAAATACCAACACAACTGGGCGTTCGGATTTCAGGTTCATTCGATCTCTTGCGCTCTTCTTGTTGATCTTCTGAAGAGAAATTCGGGTTGGGTATCCAGTCACTTTAACAATCTTTCGGCTGCTGTAATAAGATTTTGATTCTTCCGTGGTAACCGTGATCACATTGGCGAATTTACTGATCACACGCAACGCAAGCCCGGGTTCAATGTCAGGTGTGAAGACAACTTTAGGAACCTTTCTGCTCGCCATTGCGACAGGGATGCCCACATAACCTCCGGTGAACAAAATGACGTCTGGTTCGAATTCCCGAATCACTTTCCTCGCTTCAAAGATTCCTCTTCCAAGCTGAAGGGCGTTTTTAGGGAGGGATCTCACTCCCACACCGTGTACGCCGGCCGCCGGGATTGATTTCAAAGGGATTTCAGTTCTCCCAATCAAGGAGCCTTCCATTCCACCTTCTCCACCGATCCAAAGGACCTTAGCCTTAACGGCTAGAGCTTCGACGACGGCTAACGCGGGATACACGCCCCCGCCGGTTCCGCCGGCCGACACTAAGAGACGTAACATGCTTATTCGCTTTACCTTCAATAGGTCTTCGCCTAGAGATATTTAATAGCAAACCCACCGCGGCCATGTTTGTTACCAGGCTTGATCCACCGTAGCTGAACAAGGGGAGTGCATTCCCAGCAAATGGCAGCAAGCCAAGTAGAACCGCCATGTTTACGATCGCCTCTAGACCAATCCAAAATGTGATTCCAGAAGCCAATAAGGTGGCAAGTTTATCTGGCTGTTGGCGTGAAATCTTAAACCCTCGCCAAATAAGAAATGCGAACAACGACAAAACAACCGTGGCACCCAGGAGTCCAATTTCCTCACCGATTACGGCGAAGATGCTGTCTGTATGAGGTGCTGGAAGAAGACCAAATTTTTCTCGGCTCGCCCCTAGTCCACGGCCCAGCAATCCCCCTGAATGGAAGGCCTGGAGAGATTGTTTTACGTGATAGGAAGCTTCTTCGACATTGATCAACCCATTGATATACTCTACCCATCTCTGTTTACCAGTATTACTTACCCTCACAAGGAGCAATCCCACTCCAGCGCTTCCCAGTGCAATTGTTAGTGTTTGAACCAGGGGCGAGCCAGCCAAATAGAACATCACTAGCGCAACCACACCCAACGTGATCGCAGCACTCAAATCCGGCTGGAGTAGGATGAGCCCAGCCATGAAACCGATCATTAACACCAAGGGAATCAGGCCATAGCCCCATTCCATTAATCGGTCTTCTTTGGATTCCATCCATACGGCTAAATAAATGATCATGGCCAATTTCGCTAATTCGGAAGGTTGAACCGAGCCACTTAGGAAGGCTCGTTTTGGCCCAACCCCAATGTCAATCAATAGCACTGCAAGCAACGCGATTATCGCTGTCAGAATTCCCGGCAGCGCCAGCGCACGTATCCACTTCATTGGAATTTTCGCTGCGGTAACGAGCGCTATCAGACCCACGAATAGGTTAAAAACCTGGCGGCGAATAATCGCATTTGGATCGGTGTAGATTCGGAAGGCAACGTCCCAACTAGCCGAATACACCATCACAAGCCCAAAAGAAATCATGATAATTACGACCAGAATCAACCAGGGATCGTATCCCATCACCTTGAATTTCTTTTGAAGGTTTTCCGTTCGAAACAACGATGTTGATGCTGTCATACTATGTTTTCCACCAATGATCGAAATTCATCCCCGCGCTGCTCGAAATCAATATATTGGTCGAAACTAGTTCCCCCGGGAGCGAGGAGCACAACATCTCCTTCTTCAACAATTTCGGAGGCAAGCTCCAC
>JAGLGG010000119.1 GCA_023144145.1 Anaerolineales bacterium
TTTCGACTAGATCTACATTTGTAGAAATGCGCAATAGCAGGGGGGTAATCGGCACCCCGGGTTCCTCGGATCTCAATTCTTTTACAGGAATTGTGAAGGAGAATGTGCTTCCTGTTCCTGGCACACTCTCGACCCAAATGCGACCTCCCTGTAACTCAACCAGGTGCTTGCAGATTGATAGACCCAGACCCGTCCCAGCGAGTTGAGCAATTGGGGAAGCGTCAACTTGAGAGAATGGTTCGAACAGTTTACCAATGTCCTCCCGAGCGATGCCCTGACCAGTGTCGAAAACCGACACCCGCATTACTTGATCGTCCCCCGATGTTTCTACTCTGGCGGAGATCCCGATATGCCCCTCACGAGTAAACTTTGCCGCATTGGATATTAAATTTAGCAAGATCTGACGAGTGCGAATATTGTCCGCCTGGACGAGGGGAAGGTCGTCCGGAATATCAATCAGCAGTTCAATGGGCTTATCTTCCACCAGACCCATGGCTGTTGATACCACTTCTCGAATAACCTCGCCAAGATCAAGCTCGGTGATGGATAAATCCATTTTTCCTGATTCAATTTTGGAGAAATCAAGGATGTTGTTTATTAGCGCCAGCAGGTGTTGACCGGCACTATAAATTGCATTTAGGTCATGCTCTTGCGTCTCCGTAATCGGTCCATCGATTCCCTTCAAGATGACGCGGGAAAAGCCAATGATCGAATTAAGTGGGGTGCGGAGTTCATGACTCATATTCGCCATGAATTGGCTTTTAACCTGGTCAGCTTTTTGCATTTCGACAAGCGCGTGTTGGGTTAGTTCATAGGAGCGAACATCTTGAAGGGCGAGTGCGAGTTGTTGTGTGACAGCCGATACCAACGCCTTCTCATTTTCAGTCCAAGGCGCCTTCTCCGGATCGCGTTCGAACTCAACCAGGCCGATCGCGGCATCTTGCTGCCCAACGATCGGAACTCTCAAAATTTCTCCATCCAATGAGGCTCTTTTCGGAATTTCCGATTCAGTAATTGGCCCTAAAGATCTAATGATGCTTTCATGAATTGAGTATCCCGTGATTGTTCCCCAAGTTGGTGCAAGGGTGGGAACTGTGGTGACCCCAATTTCATCTGGCGTTTGAGGCAATCCAACGACAAAGGTACCTACTGGTCTCTCTTTAACCTCCAAGACCTGCGTCACTCCCCGGTATCTTGGGTATGGTGGAGTGCCAGTAATTCGTAACATTGCGTTGATGAGAAGCGTGAGCTGCATGCCGTCCCGGCTGATCCCGCTGATGGTTAAATTGTTAATGGACCTTTTTGCAGAAAGAGCCAGCTGGAGTTCCTCAGCGGATTCTGGGGAGTGCGCCAATCCGAGAATAGAGCGACCGATCAACTCTGCCGGAGAAAATCCAAGCAGCGCTTGAACTTCCGCACTGCACCAGAGCAGAATTCCATTACCGTCTGCTTCCCATGCCCAACCGCGAGGGAACTCACCATACAGGCGCGCTAATTTACTCCGATCTGGCGATCGGAGGTTTTTGGTATCGAAAACCCCTGTGAAGAGATCCTCAAGCCTGTTCTGTAGACTCTCCTGTTTTGTCCTGGACATCCTGCATAATTTCCTGTGCTAATTGTCTGTATTGAATCGCTCCACTACTTTCCGGCGCGTAGAGCGTTATCGGTTTGGCATAAAGTGGGTACTCGCGTAAGTGACTATCTAACTCGATCATCGTATTAAAAACTGCATCACCAAATGCTTTGCTTATCTGTTCTTTCAAACTGTGATGGACATGATTCTGTGTATCGACCATGGTAAGAAGCAGCCTGTAGCGCAGCTTTGGGTTGCTCCGCTCCCTAATCTCACGGATTAAGTTAAGCGAAGTTCGAATCCCATGAGCTGAGAAAAATTCACATTGTGTAGGCAGGATATGTAAATCTGCTGCTGTGAGAGCAGATTGGGTTACTGGACCTACTGCTGGTGGACAATCTAATAGCACGTAGTCATATGATTCGGCTTTCCCCAAACTATTCAGAAGCATCTCTTCGTAATCATCACGAATCCCTAAGAATTGATCTGCCATTTGCATCTCGCCGTTTGCAGGAGCAAGGTCCAGACCGGGTACTTCACTATTAAGAAGGATGTTGGCAATTTCCTGTCCGCCCATTAATACGTCTATAATAGTCCATTGTAATTCTTCGGGATTATGCCCCAGAGCAAGGGTTAGGTTGGCTTGAGGATCCAGGTCAATCAGGAGAACCTTCTTCTCAGCTTCAGCAAGAGCAGCTCCTAGAGAAAGAACAGTTGTCGTTTTTGCGACGCCTCCTTTCTCATTAGCAATTGCGATGATGTAGCTCATTTCAACCCCTTAGTCCATGATCTGCCAAGGATACGCGTATGATATACGTGTATGATCAGCATATGTCTTACACGTTCAAGGTCTGTCTGTGTTATCCCCATCTTCACGGTCTCTGACGAATCGAATTCGCCCAACCTTTGCTCCTAAAGCTGATTGCATCTCTCTTAGCGCTGTTTGCAGCATGCTTTCCAAATCGCGCCTTTCGCGAATTCTGCTTGTGATCTCGACCACGGATTTTTCTCTCTCAGCTCTCAGTAGGGTCAGTTCGAAAAGGCGTACATTTTGGACCGCAACCGCCACTTGATCGGCGAGGATCTGGAGAACAGA
>JAGLGG010000012.1 GCA_023144145.1 Anaerolineales bacterium
GTTCAACTTATCCGCTAATCATCATTCCTTGTAATACCTTTGCGTACTTCGATGCGCAAGAGTGCAGACAAATACTTAAACGCGCAAGGGACCATTTGACTCGAGAAGGTTACTTGGTGATGGATACTCCAAATCCTGGAAATCCTTTAATATCAAGTTCTTTCGACTTACTCGAAGAAGATACAGAATTGATTTCCACTTTCGTTTCCCCCCTAACGGAACGTCCTATTCAAGTATCCGCTCGTCATTCAACAGGTCATGATTCAGATGAAATTGTCATCATGTGGAATTTCGATGAATTGCGACCGGATGGTACCGTTCAAAGATTCGAGCATGAGCTTCATTATCATTTACGATCGTCACAAACCATGAAACAAAATCTCAGCCAGGTGGGATTTATCGGCATAAGTTTTTTTGGGGATTATGATTCTTCTGACCTCAAAATAGATTCCCAGCGTCTGCTCATATCCTGCAAAAAGGGATAATATATTTTTTTCTACAATGTTGGGAATTAAAAGGGAGGATTGTCTGAAAAGCTCCATTTAGACGTCATTCGCCTTCACAGAAATAAAGCGTAAGGGCGACTAGCCAGTCGCCCCTACACCAAGTTCATTGTTATTTCGCAACATTCTCGAGTAAATTTTGGATAGCCCCCAATTATCCCACATTGTAATGCCCAATTCGTGTGATGGGATTATGTGCTTAGCCAGATCAATCCATCTGACGGACAACCAGCATTACCTTGCCCTGGACCCTGAGATGTTGAGGGTTTTCCACATATATTGGTCCCATAGTGGGATTTGCAGGTTGTAATCGAACTCGGTCCCCTTCGCGGTAAATGTGCTTGAGCGTCGTTTCCTCTTTATCTTCCAACCAAACTGCGACCATATCGCCATTACGCCAATCTGGATCGCTCTTCATCACCACGATATCACCGTCGCTGACCATGGCATCAATCATGGAGTCACCCTGAACTTCTAAGGCAAATAATCCTTCGCCACTTGAAGGGATCATATCGCGCGTGATCTCGATAGCATCTTCGACCCCAAACATAGGCGAATCAGTTCCAGGCATTGGTACTGGCTCACTGGCGAAAATTCGACCGACGATCGGTATGCGAATGGTTTCAACCACCTGCTGGGCGACCTCTGCAAATTTTTCAGTGAGTCGAAGGCCTCTTGAAACATGCTGATCCCGACTGAGGTATCCTTCTTCCACAAGGCGATTAAGATTGTAGTTAACTACTGAGGTTGAGGAAATCCCCACTGCGGAACCAATTTCTCGAATGGAAGGCGGATATCCACTTTCCGTTGAAAAAATCTTAATAAAATCAAGCATACGGCGTTGTCTATCCGATAATTTGCCCTTCGCCATGGAAGCCTCCTTCAGATCTCAGAAAATTCCGCATCATACCTCGAGGCAACACCTCAAGACTTTCTTTGATAGTATCCAAACCTCTGCGAACAAACGCCAACTTCCGCCAAAAAAAGCGGATTTCAAAATACGCACGTTTGTTCTCATTGTATATGAACATCCGTTCTATGTCAAGTTGCTTAAGTGAGATTCGGACTGTCGAGAAACCCTGACTCCAACGTGATCGTAGACCACGCGCCCGGCTGGATGCGGCGGCGTGGGAGCCACCGCTGCTAAGAAATGAATGGGAACCGCCTCTGCTAAAAATGATTGGAGCCACCGCTGCAACAGAGAAGCTGACCGGGCTCCCACGCCCGGGCGCCAGGCGAAAGGGAACCACCGCGGCTAAAAAAATGCGGCCGCATCTGCTAGGAAATGCATCGAATATCCCCGGGCGGGAGGCGCATTCTCAATGGTTTGCCTGAACTTGTGCCCGAAGGACAGGCCTAAGCGTAGTTAGAAATGGAATCCAAGCAAATTGGCGATCAAGGTTTGATCTAAGGATTTGTCATTGTACAATTCTTTCAATCTCAGGAGGAGATTATTTCCAATGGATGAACTAAAACTTCGGATACTTACTGATGGGAAGAATTTAGGCGAAGGGATCTTGAAAGTGGATGGATTCATTAACCATCAGGTGGATCCACAGCTTATGGATCAGTGCGGCAAAGAACTGGCTCGGAGGTTTGAACGAGTTGGGGCAACCAAGATCCTGACGGCTGAGATTTCTGGCATTGCACCGGCAGTATCCACTGCCTTCCACCTTGGCCTTCCCGTTGTATATGCTAGAAAATCCAAACCAATTACCATGCCTGATCAAATTTTCCTGACTCTGGCGCCCTCGCATACAAAAGGACGTGTCGTTGAACTCATCGTTTCACCTGAGTATTTGGGTCCGGATGAAAGCATTCTAATAATCGACGACTTCCTCGCCTCCGGTCAGACCATCATGGGCCTGGTCCGTTTGATCCATGCTGCGGGATCACAACTTGTTGGAATTGGTGCGTTGATTGAGAAACGATTTGAGGGGGGCCATAAATTGTTCTCTGACATGGATGTTCCCATTGAATCATTAGCAGTGATCACGGATATGTCCGAAGGGAAAATTGTCTTTGCATCATAAGAACATTGATTCCATTGCAATCCTCGATTTTGGTTCGCAGTATGCGCAGCTAATCGCACGGCGTGTGCGCGAGGCAAATGTTTATTGTGAACTCTTTCGCTATACGGCAAGCGAGCAGGAAGTGATGTCGATTGAACCGAAGGGAATTATCCTCTCCGGCGGCCCTGCTTCCGTTTATGAGCCAAATTCTCCTAGAATTCCAGACTACGTTTTCGACTCAAAAATCCCCATTCTGGGGATTTGCTATGGTATGCAAGCTCTCACCCACCAATTAGGTGGCAAAGTTGCCCCAGCATCAAAACGAGAATATGGGTCTGCCA
>JAGLGG010000120.1 GCA_023144145.1 Anaerolineales bacterium
TAGAGTGTTGCAGCACTCGCTTATCGATAAGCACCGTAAGCGGGTTTATATGTCCTATCGGAGGCACCGCGCCAATTTCAAACCCAGTGGCGTCTTGAACGGTTTGAGCATCCGCAAGTTTCACTTTATTACGTCCCACTTCAAAATGCCGTGCAATTATACGCCGATCGACAGGTTGAATTCCCGAGGCAATTACAAGGACAGGTTCTCCATTTACCAGAAACACCAGGGATTTAATTACCCGATCAGGGCTCGTTCCCACGGCTTTGGCGGCGGATTCGACCGTTGGTGTTGGGACATCAATGGGGACAAGCTGTGCCTGGATTTTCTTTGACTGAACGAATTCGGCGAGGTGTTCTGAGTTTAGTAAATTCATACATGGCTCCACTGAAAAAGGGCAATCGCAAGAAGAGGGTCGATCCGTGCCCACCTTCGCCTTGAACCGATACTATGCTTGGATATTCCGCGAGCAGGTCTTATTGCAATGGGCGATCTTCCTCCAGGTGCTCGGCAAAAACTATCTTCACAACACCAGCAGCAAACGCCATCAAAGCATGCCCCGCTGCTTGCCCTTCCGGCGACATCATCGCCGTGCGCAAGGAATCTGAATCCTCAAAGTAAAATTCATGAATCATATGCAATTCAACATCACCTTCCGGACTCCCATAAGTACGTGTAACGGCGACGCGTTTTATCCCTGGCATTTTTTCTGCAACAGCTACAAAGGTCTCACTCCAGTTTTTTTCGAATTCGAGCACATCGTCAGGTTTTTGGAATAAGAGCATCAATTTATGCATAGATCACTCCAGCATGTCGAAAGTTATCGTTTTTACCTTACAAGAACCTTACAAACCTCATCTCCACCCCCTAAACCGTACTATGGGGGTATTGAATCCCCCCAGGCTTGCGTATATTCTAAATACGTAGTTTATTTATATTCTATAGTAAGGGGCATTTATGTTTCATCTTAGAACCCGTGGCCAAGGCCTGGTTGAGTATGCAATGCTTATCATGCTCGTTGCGTTGCTTCTGATCGTATTACTGCTCATCTTCGGTTCGGGCGTCGGGAACATGTATAGCAACATAATATTGAATATCTGAGACTAAGCTACACTTTCTCTTCGGGCTCAACTTTTTGGTGTAGCAGGTCGCAACGCTATTTAAGGCTGATGAGCCATCCATAAGTGTTGGATCTCGAAGTTAGTTAGCTAGTATTATCGCAAATATACTTTCAACACCAGGTCTGTTCGACCTGGGTTGTTTTTAACCAACCCCGCTTACGATCTCAACCCTTCCAGACAACATTCGATCACGTCTCAAGAAGTTGTGTAAATTGGCGGAAAACATCGACAAATTACATTACACTGAAAGACAGCATCCTGTAGGTTCCGCACCGCGGAAAATAAAATTCACGTTTACGAATGATCTTCTGAATCCCTTGTTTCCGGTTGTGCCCCCTCGACATATTTCTTCATTCGCTTTGCTACTTCTCTGCGAGGCAGAAGAATTCGGCGCCCACAGCCCAAGCACTTCAATCGGATGTCAGCACCAAGTCGGACGACAACCCAATCTGTATTCCCGCATGGGTGCGGCTTTCTCAATCTTACAACATCGCCCATTTTCATCTCTGGCAGCATGTTGACCTCGTTTTCCTGTGTACATTCCGGGCTGCTCACGTCAAAGTCATTTAGATCCTACGTGCATGTGAGTTAAGTTGGGCTCATTCTTACTTCGTACTTTGCAGCGCTCACGCATCATCCCGATAGACCCGTCGAAATGAGGTGTGCTGGATAAAAACTGCTTTTCCACTACCCTTTGTACAGCCCCGGAGGGGCGGATTATACCACTTGCCCGAATGGTATAATCTCCCTGTTATGCTCAATATTCCTTTACCCTTACTAATTTCACGCATCATCACCTTGGTTATTGCGTTTTCAGTGCATGAATTTGCTCACGCTTGGTCGGCGGACCAGCTTGGCGATGATACCCCACGAAGATTCGGTCGACTCACTCTCAATCCCTTGGCCCATCTCGATGTATTTGGCTCATTGATGCTTGTGATCTCCGGCTTCGGCTGGGCCAAGCCTGTCCCGGTCAACCCCTATGAGCTACGCAGGAGATCACCTGCCGGAATGATGTTAGTGGCTGCTGCCGGACCATTTTCTAACCTTATATTGGCTCTGCTGGCTTCAATACCATTCCAGGCAGGCATCGTAGATCCGTACTCCAGCAGTGGCGCGCTTCTCCCATCGCTGTCCACTTTTCTGCAGGACTTCATATTCATCAATCTCATACTCTTATTCTTCAATTTGATACCTCTAGCCCCGCTTGATGGAGAAAAAGTAGCGGAATATTTCCTGCCACCAAGCGGCCAAGACCTCCTGCTTCGTTTACGCCCCTATGGACCCCTTGTACTCTTGGGCTTGATATTTCTCCTGCCTATGATTGGGATCGATATCTTTCGAGCCATAGTTGGCTGGCCCGCAGGTCAGATATTCAGGACACTGGTGCTCTAAACCGTGTCGGTAAACTATCATAGAATCAGAATTTGCGGCACATTTAAC
>JAGLGG010000121.1 GCA_023144145.1 Anaerolineales bacterium
CTGAATGCCTCAGGAGCGAATGTTTCATGCACAGGATACGATCCCGAGGCAAAAGTTGCGCGTGAGTCAAAAAAAGCGGGACAAATTGACCGCATCGTTTTTAACCCTGGGAAGGCGTCCCAAAATGCTGACATCATCTTTATGACCGTAGCTGCAGATCTGGTCAAAGAATTTCTCGAAATTATCGGGCCCACCCTGAAGAAGGGCGCAGTGATTCTCGACATGTCGCCTTTAAAATCAGCCGCTATGACATGGGCGTCAGAAATACTTCGGGAAGACACCTATTATATTGGGGCAGTACCCGTGATCAATCCAATTTACCTGGAAGGTGATGCAACTGATTCGACACTTCCGAATGCTGATATGTTTCGTGATGGATTGCTTGCCCTGGCCATCCCTGCTCATACTCCTGAGGATGTCATTGGACTGACTTTTGCTATCGCTGACATCATCGGAGCCAAACCCTTTTTCATCGACGTTGCTGAAATCGACGCGGTAACCGCTACTGTCGAACAACTTCCAGCACTGCTAAGCATTACGCTTCTCCAGTTGGGGCTCAGAGCACCAATTTGGCGAGAGATTCAACAATTGGCAGGACGGCATTGGTCGAAATCGACGATAATTGGAGTTAAACACGATCCGCTAGAGTTAAGTGAATCAATCAAGCTCAACCGCCAGAATGTAGTTTATAAATTGGATTCCCTTATTGAAGAATTAGAGCGGATGCGATCATTCCTTGTTGCCGAGGACGATGAAGCTCTTACCAATTACATCACTGAATCAAACAGTGCCTTTTACTCCTGGTTATCAGACCGAAAACTGGGCAAGTTCTCGAGGCCTGAGCAAAAATTTCCAACTGTCCCTAGGAGTAATATTCTTAATCGCCTCCTAGGATCTGGCAGATCAAAAGACAAGCGATAAATAGTGGACTGAAAAAATTACCCTCAAAGCGAGTGGATGGGTATGTGTGGAGGCCCTATTCTTACGATTGACCTTTTTTCAGTGGAGTCAATAATTTATTATCAAACTTGATTGAGGGAAATAATGCCAGACCAAGAAAAGATTCAATGGATTTCGGATGAACTCGAAAATCTACGCCAATCCGGCCTTTACACCAGCATTCGTACTCTGAACTCACCCCAAGGATCCTGGCTGGATGTCGATGGCAAAAGAGCGCTGAATTTCTGTTCCAACAATTACCTTGGGCTTGCGAACCACCCAAAGATTACCCAAGCAGCCAAAAAGGCTATCGACGACTTCGGTGTTGGCCCCGGCGCTGTCAGAACTATTGCCGGCACCATGGGACTTCATCTGGAGCTCGAGAATCGTCTTGCTGCATTCAAAGGGGTTGAAGCAGCGATCACGTTTCAGTCTGGATTCAATGCAAATATTGGAGCAATCCCTGCGCTTGTCAGTAAAGAGGATGTGATTTACTCCGACGAACTTAACCACGCTAGCATTATCGATGGCTGCAGGCTCTCTAGAGCAAAGGTCATACGCTATGCTCATTGTGATCCTGAAGATCTAAATCGCGTTATCAATGAAAGCTCAAAAGACGGATACCGCCGCACCTTGGTCATCACGGACGGTGTGTTCAGTATGGATGGCGATGTTGCCCCATTGGATGATATCTACCAAATCGCTCATGCCCATAACTGTCTCCTCATGGTTGATGATGCACATGGTGAAGGTGTTCTTGGGAGAGGGGGGCGAGGAATCGTTGATCATTATGATCTTCATGGGAAGGTCGATATCGAGGTAGGAACTTTATCGAAAGCTTTCGGAGTTGTGGGCGGTCTTGTAGCAGGCAAACGTATCATCATTGATTGGCTGCGGCAGAGAGGCCGGCCTTTCCTCTTTTCTTCTGCTATGACACTTCCCGATGTGGCCGCTTGTATTGCCGCTGTAGATTTATTGGAGCAGTCAACTGAACTAGTCGACCGCTTATGGAAAAATACTGCCTACTTCAAGGAAGAGGTGCAAAAGCTCGGTTTTGACACTGGAAATAGTGCAACGCCCATCACCCCAATCATGCTTGGCGAAGCACCACTGGCGCAAGAATTCAGTAGGCGGTTATTTGAGGAAGGTGTATTTGCGATGTCAATTGGGTTTCCAACTGTGCCCCGTGGAAAAGCCCGAATTCGAGTGATGATCTCAGCCGCTCATAGCCGTGAAGATCTAAACCGGGGCTTGGAAATCTTTGGGAAAGTTGGCAAGGAGCTTCATGTTATTTAGATCTGCGCAGCCCCTTATGTTTGATTACCATCACAAATCAGGTTGCAAGTTTATTGGGGCTGTCTAAAAAGAGGTACTAGTTACCGCTCTACTATTGGAAATTAGTCGTAAGGGCGACTGGTGACGTGCGTTAGCACGCGTCGCCCCTACACCTGGGAATTAATTACCATCAACCCTTGAAAATCCTATATATCAGATTTTCACAGATGATGGATAACCTTTTGGGAAAGCCCCCTCTTTTCATGAAGTCATAAAATGCCCGTCAAGCTTGACGGGCATTCATCATTACAGGGTCAATAATCAGGTTGTCTGCTGTAGGTTTAGGTCAATGGGTCAAAATCGGGCAATGTTCCTGCCCAACAGCATGTAGGTTGATTGCGTTGATTACATTCAAGCCCTCGAGAGCATCTGCGCCCCAAGATCCTCGGCGGCTGGTCCGGGAGGATATCTGCCGCGTAAACAAGGCGCGCTTCCAAGCTCACTTCTTCACCAATTCTTTCACACATCGTACGCGTTTGGGTCTCCCAAGTTACATAAGCCATGAGCTCACACTCCTCAAAAAGCATTGGTCTTTTCAAGGCAAGACCATCCACCGCAATATGTTTCCGAGTAATTCAATTTTACACTACTTGGTCCAATCCATCTGGCGTAGTACCAACGGTCATCCAAGGAATAGCGCATTGACTATCGCCGTGACGGATGAGGACGGGCTTAGAATTTAATGAACGTGTCATTTTCACAAAGGTCACTTGGATTTAAAAAAAGAAAAGCCCTGGTCGGGCTTTGATGATGGTTGCTATATAAGCACCCGGGTGAGATGGACCAGGACTGAACACATTTTAAACTTTCAAGCCCCTGATCACAAGAGACAAGTGGTAGCATATACTGACCCATTTGGACGTACAGATATGTTCAGGTACTTATTCATCTCTGGGTCAAAATTGGAATCTCTTTTTCATCGGAACAATCCGCCGCTGGTAATTAATCACGAACTCTTGAAGCCTTGTCTCCAACTCTTTAAAATCATGGGATGTGAGAATACCTTCAAGAGTGTGCCGATCCGAAGCCAGAAACCCTGTAAGTCGCAATGGGTATGCACCATAGGCCGTATGCCATGCCTCACACATCTGCAATCCCAAATGCTCAAGAGTAGGGATAAATTCTCCTAGCACATATTGAAAATACGCTTCGCGCTTCCCTGGCAAAGGATCGAAACTGAGTAGAAGCTTTACCGACTCCTGTTCCTGTTCCATACTTTCATCCTTCCTCAGAAAAATCAGACATTGGCTTTCAGCGTAATGTAAATTGTCGATGTTTTCCGATAACTTACACCACGTCTTGAGATGTGATCAGAATTCATTCGCAAATTACCGGATTGGGCGCGGTCTTCTACCAAAAATGTCATTCGCTGAACCTGTTTTAATTTGGGCAGGATCATTTGTCCATACTCCAGCAATGGTTGTACCACATTTTGAACAGGTACCCTCGCCGGTTATTTGATAATCAAGGACGACATAGCCATAACGTTTGATGAGCATATCACTACAGTTCGGACAGAATGTGTGCTCGTACTGTCCTACCCTGCCCGGCAGGTTGCCTGCGTACACATAGCGCAGACCTGCTTCTGCTCCAATCTCAGCAGCACGTATCAAGGTCTCGACCGTCGTGTTTGGCGGATCCATCATGTGGTAGTTTTTATGAAATGCTGATACGTGCCAAGGTATATCCGGCGATACAGAAGATATATAACGGGCGGCATCCATCAACTCGTCGACACTATCGTTGAAGCCCGGAACAACCAACGTGACGATTTCAACCCAAAACCCCAGATCATGGGCTGATTTGATTGTGTCGAGAACATTTTGCAATACGCCACCCAATCCACGGTATTGCTTATCTTGCATGGTCTTCAGATCAATTTTAAATCCGGTGACATAGGGCTTGAGGTATTCAAGCACCTCTTGAGTGGCATTGCCGTTGGAGACGTAGACACAAGTCATTCCAGCTTTAATTGCCTCTTCGAAAACCGCTTTGGCCCACTCGGATGTTATCAGTGGCTCATTGTAGGAAGAGGCGACAACTCGCGCGCCCATCTTCACGCCGAACTCCACCATTTCTTTCGGGGAAATTGGTCGAACGTATGATCCAGCGAAATCTGAAGCTGGATCTCTAAGAGCTTGTGAACTCACCCAATTTTGACAATAGGCACAGTGGAAATCACAACCCAGCATCCCGAAAGTCAGTGCGTCTGATGCTGGGTAGAAGTGATAGAATGGTTTCTTTTCGATTGGGTCGCTTTGTAATGCACCTACATAGCCCCAGGGGACCTGCAAACGCCCATTTTGATTGAAGCGGACTTTGCAAATCCCCCTTCGCCCTTCACGAATGAGGCAAAGGTGCGCACAAGCGTAACAACGCACGGAAACATCAGGCAGAGCTTCATAAAGCTCGCCTTCAACCGTCATAGAGTCAAGATAGTCGGACAATGATTTCATTGTCGTATTAGAATCATTATACTCGTTCTTAAATCCTGAAGGTAATTTGACGATTGAGGGTCAAACAACACTGACTTCACCAATCGATTGCCGAATTGCCCAACGATGGCAATCCATCAGGAATTGAGAAGATGGAATCTAACTTTTTGAGTTAGTTCAGTTACGAGTGAAGGCGAATATCAATGTTAACAATCGCAATTCTAGCAGGTGGAAAATCAGAACGAATCGGGGAGTACAAGGCACTCCTCCCGCTGGCGGGCAAACCGTTGATCGAACATCTGCTTAGACGAATATCTGGAATTGGGGATGAGCTGCTCATATGCACGAATCAACCCGCGCAACTTGCCTATCTTGGGATCCGGACCGTCCCTGATCTGCTACCTTCCTCTGGTTCGATCATCGGCTTACATAGTGCTTTGAGTGCAGCTAAGAACATGCACGTGCTCGTCCTTGGGTGTGACATGCCGTTTGTGAATACACAGCTGCTCACTTATTTAGCTGACCTCGCACCAAAAGCAGATGTGATCGTCCCATTTTTTAAGGGCGAGTATGAACCCCTTCATGCTGTATATTCTCGCAATTGCATCGAGGCAATTGAGGTTTCGTTGAGATTAAAGCAAAACCGAATAAGTGGTTTGTACGAAAAAGTAAGCGTGCATACCGTTGGCGAAACTGAAATTTCTTCATTTGATCCTTCCGGGATAAGTTTCTTCAACATTAATACCCGTGAAGATTTATCATTTGCCGAGGAAATCATCGATAAGATCGATGAGTGAACGAGGGTTGGCCATAAAGCACAGGCCAGACATCCAGGTGAGGGGGGCACCCAGATGTCTGTCTGTGTGGGTACTATACCGATAAAGGTGGGCTCAGTCAAGGTCATTTGTTTCGCTGTCAGCAAAATGTAAGGTAATGCGAAAATCCGCACTATTTGGGCGCAGCTTAGCCTAGAATAAGCCTATTCACTTCCCACTCCTACTCCCATGAGAGTCGTTCCTATACTGTAGCAACCCTCTTCATGCGCTGCTTCTTCCCGATACTCACAAGCCACAATTTTTCTAATATCTTTGGTTTCTAGGCTCTTTTCTAGCATTCCAACACTAGCAAATGACGTCCGTCAGCAGAAACAGGAAGGATTTCACTAGGAAACAGAATATCCCAGCTTAAACTCATTCATACGAACGAAAGTATGAATCATGGTAAAGACTATCACGCTCGAAAAAGTCAAACTATTTAATGGTCTTGCAAAAGAACATCTGCGACTAATTTCGCCAAAGTTTGAGCGCAGAACTCTAGCAAATGACGCCATAATTTTTGATCAGGGAGATCGCGCTGATTATTTGTACATACTCCTTTCAGGCAGCGTTTCGATTAGGTTTAAGCCCCATGATGGTGAAACAATAAATGTAAGTGATATTCAGGATGGCGATGTCTTTGGTTGGTCCGCAGCCCTGGGCCGCGATGTGTACACATCCTGTGCGATTACAACTTCACCTTGCGAGCTTGTGAGCATCAGTGGAGAAGAACTTCGAGCGCTTTGCTCGACTCACCCGGAGATTGGTGTTGTTGTACTCGAAAGGTTGGCAACTGTAATTGCAGAACGATTAAAAAACACACACGCACAAGTCGTCGAACTTCTTTGGCAAGGTGTAAACTCAATTGATACGAGGTAAAATTGATTAAGAAGGTGGCGATGACAGAAGAAATTACTCACAATCACAAAACCGATGCATCCCCAGAGGAAAAAATGCGCACCTTGCTCGGTGTGGTAAGTTCATATATCGAGCAATACCATGGTGGTTGGGTACGCATGGTCGATTTTGATGGAAAGGTTCTTAGAGTCGAGATGGGCGGCGCTTGCGAGGGCTGCAGCCTTTCTGAAACCACCCTTCAGGGATGGGTCGCAGGCGCGGTGAAGCAGTTTTTCCCTGACATAGAAATCATAGAAGCTGTCTAGCAGGGCCAAGACCTCGCATCACTGGTCGAGTAAATCAGCCAAAAACATGTTTATTACGTCTATTACTTCGTTATCTTCTTCATAGGTCCTGACAACAATGGTGTCTGAGTTATTTCCGGTGATCATCTTAGACACCGGGACGCCTCGACGGTGACAGCAAAGCACAGGTTTAGCTTGACCTAGAGCATATGCAATCTCGTAACCAACACCATGTGAGGGGGTACTCACCTCGGCCACTACAGCATCACATTCATCGATCCAGGTAGTATCCCGTTGGTACACCTCTTCGGGGTCTACGACCACCTCCAGATCCATCACTTCGGGGCGTGCAAGGTGTTCTGTTGGAACCTCATGCCCCCTGGCGATCAGATGATCAACAATGCTTTCATATATCCCCTCATATTCCCGTCCGCCAGTAAGCGAGCATGAGAAATAGATATTCATAGGATGGGTCTTACCTCCAGCACTTAATCTAAGTTACTCTCGAGTGATCCTGTCGATACTCTTATAATTGGATGCTTCGACGGGCTCTAAGAAATAAACACTCAATCTCTCAGCTTAGCGTCCAACTCTGAATCTAATTGTTTTACGATTTCAGCTCTGATATTGGCAACTTCCTCATCCGTAAGCGTTTTATCGGATGATTGGTAGACCAGGGAATAGGCTAAGCTCTTGCTGCCCGACTCGATTTGTTCTCCTCGAAAAAGATCGAAAAGGTGAACATCGTGAAGCAATCTACCTCCTGCCTTTCTCATCACATCTTCCACTTCTTGTGCGCTGACGGCTTCATCCACCACCACCGCTAAGTCCTCAAAGACAGGGGGAAATATAGGAACTGGGGATATTTCCAACGCCTCTGGGATCATCCGTAATACTTCATCGAGATCAATCTCAGCGGCCACGACAGGGGCATCAAGAAATTCATATCGCTCTTTCACCAAAGGATGGAGCTCTCCGAGCACGCCAATTCGTGTTCCTCCTGCGACCAACCTGGCGCATTTTCCAGGGTGGAAGCTTGGGTGATCGCCAGATTCAAATTGGACATTTTCGATTTTCAGCCCATCCATGAGACCTTCGATTACCCCTTTCAAATCAAAGAAATCCATTGGTGAAACATCAGACCCTTTCCAGCTTCCTGGCTCACGAGCACCGGTCATGGTCAGTGCCAGGCGGAGTTTCTCATCCGGAAGGCTTTCACCTTCGGAAGCCCAATACACTGGCCCAATCTCAAAAAGATTGATGCGGTCACGCACGCGCGCATTACGCTCCACAATTTCCAACACGCTTGCTAACAATGAGTGTCGCATGACAACCCGGTCGCTAACTATCGGGTTTTCAAGGCGAATGTACGGTCGATCATCAGGTCTTTCCGTGGTCGGAAGTCGATGAGATTCACGCTCTTCTGTGGTGAGTCGATAGGTAATAACCTCTTGCATCCCTAATCGGACTAATATATCCCGAATGAATTCTTCACGGTCGAGGTCATCATTCCCGTATTGAGGGGGAATAGTATCCGATATTTGGGTTTCGGGGATCTTGTCATATCCATAAATTCGTGCGATTTCCTCCATCAGGTCAGCTTTGCCAACTTCCCCCTGACCAATATCCAATCGGTGGTCAGGAGTTTGGGCAATCAGGCTTCCGTCTGCTATTTCAACGCCAAATTCAAGGCCACGAAGGATGTCTGCCATTTCATCAAGGGATAATTCGATCCCCAACCATCGCTTGACCCCTTCAAGAGTAATTTCAACTGAAGGGTCTTCAGGAGGTAATGGGTACTCGTCTACCAGGCCTTCTGCGATCGTTCCACCAGCAAGGCGTCCCATTAGTTTCAAGCATGCCCTCACACCACGCTCGGCCATTGCAGGGTGCACACCCCGTGAGAAGCGATAAGATGCCTCTGACGATAGCGATTGCGAGGCAACAGTCCGACGGATGTTGATATAGTTCCAGGCTGCGCCTTCCAGCAACACATTTTTAGTGCTCTCACATACTTCAGATTCAGCGCCGCCCATTACCCCCGCAATAGACAGTACACCCGCCGTATCAGTCACCATGACGGTGAAATCATCCATATCGCGCTCGATATCATCCAGGGTTCGCAGCTTCTCTCCCGGTGTTGCCAATCGAGTAATTATTGTGGGCGTTTGCCCTTTCGCCCTCTCAACCAATGCATCGTAATCAAAGGCATGAAGCGGTTCACCCACCTCCAACATGGAGTAATTTGTGGCATCAACGATGTTGTTTATCGGTCGAATTCCCGCTAACTTGAGCCGGCGTTGAACCCAATAAGGACTTTCCTTGATTTCTACCGCTTCGATCAAACCAAGCACAAATCGTGGATTCAGCTCCGGGATCTCGATTTCGAGATTAACCCTCCCCTGGATTGGTCCGCCGCTCCACGGGACATCGTAGTCGGGTTGCCGGAATGGAGCTCCCGTTAACGCCGAGATTTCTCTGGCGACCCCGATGATGTTGGCGATGCGCGCTATGTTCGGGGTGATGCTGATATCCAAAACTGCATCACCCATATAGTCTGCAAGAGATGTCCCAGTGGGAGCATCTTCGTCGAGGATGATAATGCCTTCATGATCCTCCGAAATTCCTAGCTCTTTTTCAGAACACGCCATTGAATAGGATTCAATACCTCGGATTTTCGCTCGTTTGAGGGTCATGATTTCCCAGCCAGATTTGTGGCCATCGTACAATTTTGCACCTTCACGCGCATAGGCCACTTTTATTGCAGGCTTAAGCTCGCCTTCACCCTTGAGTGCAAACAGGTTCGGCGCTCCGGTCAGCACGATGTGCTCTTGCTCGCCGTCGTTCAACCGGCATAGGATCAGGCGATCTGCATCGGGATGAGGCATAACTTCCACAATTTCCCCGACGACAAACTTATCTGCATCCCAGCTTAATCCCGTGACTTTCGTATGGGGGCTTAAATAGCCCGCCTTCGAATCACCAGCAGCCTCATCGGGCATCGCCAGCCCCACATATTTCAATTCTTCAACTTCCAACCCAGCCAACGTCAACCGCTTCACCAACTCCTCAATCGGGAGGGTGATTTCAACGAAATCTTTGATCCAAGAAAGTGGGAAGAGCATGGTTATTTCCTCACGTGAATAAGAGATATTTTGAAGAAGGGATCAGTGAACTGGGAGCAGGGGTCAGGGTAAATCGTCCTCACCCAATCCATTACCGTCATATATCAATTGTCCCTCTGACAAATGCTCCCTCTTCTCCTTACTGCTACGTTTCAAGTATTCAATATATCCGTTGATCAATTTAGCTGTCTCTCTATAAAGGACGATGCACTCATCCATAAGCTCTGGTGAAACATATTCTAAATCTTGAACCAGCCTCAGATGACTGTATGTTTCCTCGATTGAGCCACGAGCAATGTGCATAAATCTAATTGAATCTGGAAAGGAATACCTTCCATAGGCTTCGGCTACATTCGCGGGGATACTTTGAACTGAACGGCGAAGCTGTTGGGACAGTGCAAACCTTTCCTCCTGCGGCAGCAACGGTAATACCTCTTTACATACTTTCACTGCAAATTTCCTGGCCTTATTCCATACCAATAAGCTATCTAGCCCCTTCTCTGCCATACGATTCCCCCCTTCCATTCCAGATCCCTGTTCCCTGTTCCCTGATCCCTGCTCCCTGCTCTCTGCTCTCTGATCCTTATTCTCAAAACTGTTCAAGGAACCTCAAATCATTCTGCCAAAATTGGCGAATGTCATCGATTTGATGGCGGAGCATCGCTATCCTTTCGGGGCCCATTCCGAAAGCAAATCCGCTAAATTGCGTTGAATCGTAACCTCCATTTTGAAGTACCCTGGGGTGGACCATTCCACAGCCCAGTATCTCCAACCAACCGGTATATTTACACACCGTGCAACCTTTGCCACCGCAGATAAAACACTCGATATCCATCTCAGCCGATGGCTCGGTGAAGGGAAAGTGTTGAGCACGAAAACGAATTCCCACATCCTTGTCAAACATCCGGCGGGCAAATGCAGCCAAAGTCCCTTTCAAATCGGTGAAAGTGATATTCTTTCCAACTGCTAACCCTTCTACCTGTGTAAATTGGAATTCTGCTCTGGCGGTAACTTGCTCATAACGGTAGCACATCCCCGGCAGGATCACCCTGATGGGCTCTGGTACACGCTCCCGCATAACATGAATCTGGCCAGGCGAAGTGTGGGTTCGCAGCAACATCCCAGGGGTAGTAGTGTAGAAGGTATCCCACATATCTCGAGCAGGATGATGGGCGGGCATGTTTAGGAGTTCAAAATTGTATTCATCCCATTCCACTTCACGAGAGCGATAAATTTGGAATCCCATATCTGCCCAGATGGCATAGATACGGCGCAACGTTTGAGTGGCAGGATGAAGTCTTCCGCGGGGAATCATCCGTCCTGGCAAAGTCACATCAATTCGCTCGCCCTGGAGAGAACGCTCCAACTCATCTTTGCGAAGCTCCTCACTGCGTTTTTGATGCGCAGCTTCTAATTTGGACTTGGCTTCATTTACTCGTCGACCAACTGTAGGGCGCTCGTCTTTGCTCAAATCCTTTAACCCATCCAGGATTTCGCCTAACTCCGCAGAGCGGCCCAAGAATTTCACCTTCCACGCTTTTAATGTTTCTTGATCTACGGCTTGAGCAAGGTCTTTCAACGCCCTTTGCTCGATTTCTTCAATTCGCTCAAGCATTTTTCCTCCTCGTCCACACGCATAATTACTTATAGCTCTACTTATGATAACAAAAAACCCCCCGTCCTATCTGGGACGGGAGGGAGTTCCCGCGGTACCACCCAACTTGACTCGATTGAGCCCTCTCTGCACCGACTGTCTACTAACAAACGATCGGCTTCTCTAAGATAACGGTGAGACTCCGGCCCGAACTACTGGCTCTCAATTGAGCGTTCCCCCGGGCGGCTCAGAAGGGAACTTCACTAGGTTTCCGCCGAGTGAGGGTTTCAGTCTGCGCCCTCACATCCCTTTCGACTTCCGACTGGTTACTTTCCTCCATCATAGCCTTGTGGATTAATTTTACTCATTATGCCTTATTACGATCCAAAGTCAATGGGGAGAACT
>JAGLGG010000122.1 GCA_023144145.1 Anaerolineales bacterium
TCAGCTTTCAGCCAGAAATCTCTAATCCCAAGTCTCTAATCTCCAACGCAATTGCTTTTCATTGCGCCTAGTCTCCAGTCTCTGATCTCCAATCTCCAGTCTCAATTTATCAACTTCCTTTTTCACCATCGAAATGAAAGAAACAATTGCTTGACATCCACACACATATCTTTATAATTGATTCGAATATATGAATATCTGTTCATATATCTATGTATTACAGAAAGGTCCCGCATGGAAACACAGGTACTTCTTTCCATCGATACGCCAACTGCCACCCGCGTAGCAGAGTTATTTCAAGCTCTCAGTGATCCAAGCCGCGTTCGCATTCTTGCAACGCTTAGGGGTGGAGAAGTGAACGTGGGTAGCCTGGCAAACGCGGTCGGAATCAGCGAATCTGCAGTATCCCATCACCTTCGCAACCTTCGACTGATGCGGCTGGTCCGATCGAGGAAAGAAGGACGTCAGGTTTTTTACACCTTGGATGATGACCACATTACTGAACTTATTCAAAGCGGATTGGACCACGTAATTTACGGCTGATGATTATGCTTGCGACATACCCTACTCCTATAGCATCCATACACATTCCATCATGCGAGATTGGCACCTATGGATGAACAAACGATAGGGCTGGATCTATCTACCTTATTGCCCGGAATAGATCTTCAGAATGATGATTGCGTCAGCCGTTTAAAAACCGCCCTGCAAAATGTGGAAGGTATTCACCGAGCACATCAAAGTGATTACGATTCCACTAAGGAAATTTGTCTGCATTTTGATCCTTCGATCTTATCGCTCCACGACGTTCAAAGTTTCGCAGAAGAAGAAAGCGCTAAACTAACAAAACGATTCGGACACGCCGTAATTCCAATTGAGGGGATGGATTGTTCAGATTGTGCATTTGTGCTGAAGCACACTCTTGAACATATGAATGGCGTGATGAAGCTTGATGTGAGCTTCGCTGAGCAGCAAGTTAGGATCGAATTCGACTCTCGGCAGATCGACCAAAAATCGATTGAAAACCAGATTCGACGACTTGGTTATAGCGTACCGTTGAGCAAGCTGCGTCGATTTATTAATCAGAATCAGTTGCTCCTTCTTAGCTCCGTTGCTGGACTATGCTTAATCGTTGGTTGGATAGGAGAGATCTCGAGCTATTTCTCCACTGGGCTCAGCATAGGACTATATGCAGTTGCTTACGCACTCGCAGGATACCCATTAGCACTTCGATCATTTCGCCAAATCTTCACAGAGCGTCGCTTCAACACTGATCAGTTAATGCTGGCGGCAGCATTTGGTGCTGCTATCCTTGGCGAATTTGCAGAGGGCGCACTACTACTGTTCCTGTTCAGTTTAGGTCATGCTTTGGAAGACCGGGCGTTAGATCGAGCTCGTAACGCAATTCTTTCAATGGCAGATCTTATGCCCAAAGTTGCATGTGTGCGCAGAGATTCTGAAGAAGAAATCATCCCGGTTGAAATGATCCAACTGAACGACCTTGTAATCGTTCCCCCAGGAGCGCGGATACCTGTCGATGGTCAGGTTCGGTCGGGTTCTTCCTCTGTTGATCAATCTTCTATTACCGGAGAGTCGCTTCCGCTCGATGTTGCACCTTCGGATCGAGTCTTCGCCGGATCGGTCAATGGTGAGGGTGCTCTAGAGGTTTGCACCACGAGATTATCGAAAGACAGCACCCTTTCTCAAGTTGTCCATCTGGTCCAAGACGCTCAAGCGAAGAAATCGCCCGCACAACGGTATAGTGACAGGATCATTCAATACCTGGTTCCAGCGATCCTGGTGATCGACGCCTTACTCATAATCATTCCGCCAATTTTTGGCGTTCCCTTTCGAGAATCCTTCCTGATGGCAATGACCCTGCTAGTTGCAGCCTCGCCTTGCGCATTAGCACTGGGTACGCCGTCTGCAATCTTGGCTAGTATTGCCCGTGCTGCGCAAAGTGGCGTCCTGATAAAGGGAGGTGCTCATTTGGAGAACTTGGGCAATCTCCAGGTGATTGCATTTGATAAAACCGGCACGTTGACACAAGGGACACCTAAAGTAACCGAGGTCATTGCACACCCGCCTGCAAGTAAGGACGACTTGCTATCGATGGCGGCCGCGGTCGAGTCGCATTCAGCCCACCCTCTGGCATTAGCAATTGTTTCTGCTGCCAAAGATGAGAATTTAGACAGCCCGGACGTCAGATCTGTTCGAGCGGAGACAGGTGTGGGTATCGAAGCGGAGATTGAAGGTCGGAAAGTACGCGTACGCAAAATCGACAGTGACTCCAAGACTTCTGACCTTCCTGAATCCATCCAAGAAGCAGCGAGGTCTTTGGAAAATCAAGGGAAAACTGTGGTTCAGGTCTCGATTGATACGACCCTGCTCGGCATAATTGCACTATCCGATTCAATTCGGGAAGAAGCTCCGAAAACGGTCAGAGCTTTGCGCGAGCTTGGAATTGATAAAATCATTATGCTCTCAGGGGATAACGAGCGGGCAGCATTCCACATAGGTCAATCGCTCGAGTTGGATCAAGTCAAGGCTGAACTAATGCCGGAAGAGAAACTGCGGGTTATCGATGAGCTGACCGGGGGCAATACAAACGTGGCAATGGTGGGAGATGGGGTAAATGATGCGCCTGCCCTGGCAGCTGCCTCAACGGGGATCGCTATGGGGGGGGCAAAAACCCAAGTGGCACTCGAAACATCGGATGTTGTTCTGATGGCGGATGACCTCTCCGGGTTACCCTTCGCGATTGAATTGAGCAAAAAGACCCGTTCCATAATCCGTCAGAATTTCATCGTGGCATTGGGTGTGATCATCGGGCTTATCACACTTACCCTCACCAATGTTGCAGGAATTACGCTGGCAATCGCCCTTCATGAAGGGTCAACTTTGCTCGTTGTATTCAATGCCCTTCGATTACTCAGATTCCGCCCGGTGAAAGCTACCGCATAAAACATTTTCGTCGGATTAAAAAACTAACTCTGTCATCGACTTGAGCATTCGTACTCCCTAAATACTGGCTACCTCAAGGATCTGATCCAAAAAGATTTCCCGTTCCTAAGGAGAAATGGATGGCCGACCGATTAACGCAGATCATCGAGTTCTTGGAAATCATCGAACCTTTTAAGATGATTGAACGTGCAAGCTACCTCTCCGACCACAGTCGCCACGAAACCGATTCTGATCATGCGTGGCATATGGCACTGTTCGCAGTTCTCCTCGCTCGTGAAATTGAGACCCCCATAAATATTGGCCATGCCCTTGAACTCATTCTGGTTCATGATCTTGGAGAAATAGGTGCTGGGGATACTTTCGCCTATTCTGCGGATTCTCACGATCGCGAGCTGGAGCAGCGTGCAGCTAGAGAATTGTTTGACACTTTGCCCGAAGATTTGCGACTTGAGTTGACCCAGTTGTGGGATGAGTTTACGTATGGCGATTCCCCTGAGGCTCAATTTGCGCGCGCATTAGACCGTTTACAGGCTTTGGCACAAAACACCTTTAGCGCCGGTCGAACTTGGCAAGAGCACAATGTGAACGAGCGAATGAGTAGAGAGCTGAACAAATCCACTATGGATTTTGATCCTGTAATTCGCCGAGCCTTCGAAATTCTTTTCCAAAGAGCCTCTGACAACGATCTCTGGTCAAAAGAGCGACCCTGATCCAAACGGTCTAGAGATTGAGGTTATCTAAAAAGGCCATTTAGATGTCATCTGACTTCACCGAAGACAGCGTAAGGGCGACTGGTGACGTGCGTTAGCACGCATCGCCCCTACACACGAGAATTAATTACCATCAACCGTAAAATATCTTATCTCTGATATCTTAACTGAAGAGGGACAACCTCTTAGAACAGCCCATATCTCCAGCATCCTTACTGGAGAAATGCTTGGGGCTCTAATTCTTCCCTCACCAATCTAACGACCAGATCATCCAAATCTTGAACACCATAACTATTCACGTTCATGGTGCTCACATCTCCGGGTTCACCACCGTTCGTTGGTCCTTCGTAAGTGAGAAAAATGAATCGCGCTTGGGTGAATTGGGCAATCTGTCGGAAGATGTACTCGGCTTGATCATCTGCTCCACTGGCGGCAATAGGAAACACCTTAATCGCATTGGCTGCCGCTATCGCCATCTCTTGAGCATAGTCAAAATCTTGAGCGTAATCCAAATGCGGTGGAGCATCTGCGATCAGAAACACCAGGCGGATACAATTCTCATCCCGCCAATCCATCTCATGAATTGCGACATATAGCGCTTCGTTGAGTGACTCTGGGTAATCCCCACCGCCCTTTGCCTGAACATTGTTCAGTCGATTCTCAAAGGTCCAAACGTTCGATGTAAAATCAGCCTTTTTCACCACATACTGATCCCCACGATCTCGATAGGTCACCAAACCAAATCGCAAATCCGGTCGGGGGTGAAAGGAATCGATCTGGTCAGCAATGCTTTGAACACTCGACTGCAAGACGGCAATTTCATCGCCCATACTCCCTGTTGAATCCAACAAGAACAGCACATCCAGGTTCACTCGGTTAGATCTAGGTTGATTTCCTTGGAGGTTTACAACCCATGCTTCCTGACCCCCGCGCGGCATGGTGAATGTTTGAGCGATTCCATCTTTATTAACGGAAACGATGAATTCGTCGGATTGTGATGCCCCTATCGCTCTTGGAAAAAACATCGTCGTCCCGCTCGAAACGGTTCTCGCCTGCCAAACCTTTTCTTGGCCCTGCCACACGGTAACCAAAGCATCCAGGATTGGATTACCGGCGACATCGAGCGCTTTAATGATATAGCGTTCAGAGACGTCAACATCATGTACGAATGGACCACGATATGTTTTCCGGAAGGTTAAATACTCATTCCAGCGCTCATTGTCGTTAACCTCACCCGCTCTCACCTCAGGAATTATCTGTTGTTGATCTACTGTGTGAGATGGTGTAGTTGTAGGAAAAGGGATTGAGGTTGGGTGAAGAGGTGCAGGTTGGATTGGATAAGTCGCCGGCGGCACAACTGTTACAGGAAGTAGTTCAATCGGTTTCGCAGAACCACCTGAGCATGCTGTAACTGAGAGAGCCAATGAAAAAATCGCTAGCTTCGTGATTATTAATTTTTTGGACATGACGTCGCTCCTTTCCATACACACTAGAGAAATCAGTCGCTCGTAGGATATTGAGGAGCGTCATCAAAGTCTTGATTTGGGCTTGATAAGCCTATGACAATGTGTTGATATCAGCGCAGCACAATTTCATGGTTTCGGACGACGACTTATGGGGTTCTTT
>JAGLGG010000123.1 GCA_023144145.1 Anaerolineales bacterium
AAATGCGACTTCTGTCTGCACCGAGCCGAAAACGGGGTCGTCCCTTCCTGTGTGAATGCTTGTCCTGCAGATACTCGGATATTTGGCGATATTAATGATTCAGAGAGCGAGGTTTCTAAGATTGTTGCCGGAAACGCGACGCAGGTTTTAGAGCCCGAGTTGGGAACAAAACCACAGGTTTTCTATATCTTACCTGATGGATTTACGGGATTAGGAGGATAGAAAAATGCTTGAATACGACATTACCCATCATCTGGCATTTGATTGGGTCATTGTAACCTACTTTTTTCTAGGTGGGCTCAGCGCCGGCGCATTCTTTTTTTCCGTTGCTGCCAAACACTGGAAAAAAGAATTTGAGCCGATGGCAAAAACGGCGGCGATTGTAGCACCGCTTTCTGTAGCGGCCGGAATGATCATGCTGTTGTTACATCTAGGACGGCCTTTGAGAGCCTGGAGACTCCTTTTGAATTTCCGGCCCGCGTCAGCTCTGTCGTGGGGATTCTGGTTTCTAAGCATCTACCTTATTTTGAGCGTTATCCATGCCTGGTTTCAATTCAGAGATGAAACACGGAGAGCGAAAGGAGTCGGCTATGCCGGACTGCCTTTTGCCTTTTTCGTATCTGTATACTCTGCCGTACTGTTACAACAGGCTCCAGGAAAAGTACTGTGGCATCACTCAGCTGTTCTGCCATGGATGTTCCTGACAGGTGGTGTTGTCTCTGGAATTTCCGTTGTCATGTTGATATCTGCCGGCAAGCTGCAGGCACCACAAATAAAGACTTTGGGTAAATTCCTGGCCTGGTTGGTGGTGCTCGAATTGGCGATGATTGCCGGTGAAATCATCGTTTTCATAAACGGCGGAAGTGAAGAGGTCGCCGCAGCTTTGTTCCTCATAGCTAACGGCAAAGTGTATACGATACTCTTTTGGCTAGTTGAAGTGGTTATAGGGGCGGCTGTACCGGTGGTAATTTTATTTACGGGAAAATTCCCGAAGATAACCCAGTATGTCGCTTCGGTTCTATTACTAGTCGGTATATACATGATGAGATATATAGTGGTTATCGGCGGCCAAATAATCTCCTAACACAGAAATAATTCATGAGGAGGAACTGAAGGACTATGAAACTATCACGCAGAAGATTTTTACGACTAAGTGCTCTGGGCGGAGCCTTTTTGGTCAGTATTCGTAACACTCCGAAAGCCTTTGCTCTCAACGGCAAGGTAATGTTGCTGCGAGGGGGTAAGGATTTCTCGCCAAAAACGAAAAAGGAACGTCAAGCTATCCCCTCAGCTTGTTGGCAGTGTGTATCCAGAGATACCATCCTTGCCTATGTCGAGGACGGCAGGTTGGTAAAAATTGAAGGGAATCCCAAATCCATAAGGAACCGTGGTTTGATCTGCAACAAGGGCCAGGCGGGGATTAACCAGGTATACGATCCCGACCGTCTCCTCTACCCGATGATCCGCGTCGGCAAAAGAGGCGAAGGAAAGTGGAAAAGAATCTCCTGGGAAGAGGCTCTTGACCTTCTGATAGATGGAGGCGAGATCGCCGGGCACAAGGTGAAAGGACTCAAAACTCTTCGTGATGAGGGTCATCCCGAGAATTTCATGTTTCATTATGGACGGCTGAAAGGTTCGGACAGCAAAATTGTTGGCGATTTTCTTACCGCATACGGCACGGGGACAATAGGCAATCATACATCGATCTGCGAGGGTGGAAAATGGACTGCGCAGGAACTCTGCTGGGGAGTTCACTATGACGTCAACGACGTGGCGAATACTAAGATGATTCTAAACTTCGGCTGCAATTTTTTTGAAACCCATACCTCCCATATCCAAATGTACCAGAGAGCGATCGATGCGGTTTATAATAAGGGTGTAAAGCTCTATACCTTCGATATTAGGTTGTCCAATACCGCGGCAAAATCCACCGAGTGGATCCCCATAAAGCCGGCCACGGATCTGGCCGTAGTGCTGGCTATGTGCAACCTCATCATGGGCAACGACCTGTACGATCGCGATTTCATCGAAACCTGGACAAATGTAACGGCAAATCAGCTAAAAGAGCATTTGAAGAAGTATACGCCAGAATGGGCAGAAAAAATCAGTGGAGTACCGGCAGGAAAAATCAGATCGTTAGCTATTGAGTTCGCCAATGCGAAGCCCGGCACCTGCGTTTCCTACCGAGGAGCAGTAGCCCATTACAACGGAGTAGATACCGAGCGGGCCATGAAGATGCTGGATGCCATATGTGGATATATCGACATCAGAGGTGGAACGAATCACGGTATTGGAGCCAAGTGGTCCAGGCCGAGTGTAAGCGGCTCTACCAAAAAGCTTGGTATCCTCGACGGATTCTCTGGTGCAAGCGCCTATCCCACCCACCATGTCAATCATCAAGTTCTGAAAATGATTAAAGATGGAAAAAACGGACGCCCCGATATCTACTTCATCCACTGTTACAACCCGGTCTACGTAAACGGAGAATGTCAGGAAAACATCGACATCCTGAAGGATGAGAAGCTCATTCCATTCGTCGTTTCGGCAGATATGGCCATGAGTGAATCAACCGCTCTCGCTGATCTTATCCTACCAGATGTAACCTATCTCGAGAGGTTGTCCTGGGATGACATGGTTTCCTACGAGATGATCCCCGAGTTTTACCTGCGGCAACCCGTGGTGAAGCCTTTGGGAGAGGTAAGGCAGTTTCAGGATGTCTGTTTAGAGCTGGCCAAGCGGCTGGGGCTTAAAATACCCTACGAGTCGACCCTCGATTATGTGCAACAATCCTGTAAGAAAAGCGGGGTGGATTTTGCGTACCTCAAGCAACATGGCGTGTGGCATGACCCATCTGCAAAGCCGAAATATTTGTCCTACGCCAAGGAACTTTCGGCGGATAGTTACACAGGATCCGATACTCTCTTTGATCGTAATACCGGTGTCTATTGGAACTGGAAAAAATCGAGTGCCAAAAGCAGGGAGGAAGCCGAATCCAAAGGCTACACAGAAACCAAGAATGCCTACAAGGGATACGTAGGCCAAAGAATCGGGGAGAAGGTTTTTGCGGGATTCAAACCGGACAAGATTAACAAATCCGGCAGGTTTGAGATTCATTCAGAGTTTTTGAAGAAGAAAGGGTTCCAGCCGATGCCCAGCTGGATACCAGTACCGGAGTTTGAAAAGAAAAAAGACAACGAGTTGATTCTGGCCAGCTACAAGGTAGCGGTTCAAACCCACTCTCGAACCCAGAACTGTAAATGGTTATCGGAGATTTATCACGACAATCCGGCTCTGATTAATCCCATTACCGCAGCCAAGCTGGGGGTGAGGAACGGCTCCAGAGTCAAAGTTCGATCCCAAATCGGAGAAATTATCACTAAAGTGCATCTTTCGGAGGGAATCATTCCGGGAATAATCGGGATTTCGTTCCACTGTGGTCACTGGGAATATGGTCGCTACGCGTCGGGTAAGAAATCATCGCAATATGCGGCCGGAAGAAATTTCGATCCGGATCTCAGGCTGAAATGGTGGAAAAAAAACGGAATGCACCCCAACTGGATCATACCCAACAGCCCGGACCCGATAGCCGGGCAATGGAGAATGAATGATACGGTTGTTACCGTAGAGAGAGCATAGATGAATTATACTGAGCTGGCCGAGCAAAGGAGCAATATCTATGGATTGCTCTCCCTGGTCTACTTACATGAGCCGACTATTGATTTTGTTCGGTTGCTAGCTTCCCGGGACATACAGGATTTATTGGAAGAGGCGGGATTCAATGTAGGTGAACAATTGAAAGAAGGGAATGAAGAAAATTTTCGTGAAGAATTGCAGGTGGAGTATGCCCGCCTCTTTCTTGGACCGGGTTCGCACGTTTGTCCTAACGAGTCTGTCTGGCGTGACGGAGGCAGCATGTTGTGGGGGAAAACGACCAGTCAGATAAAAAACCTGATAGAATCATTGGGCTTAACGTACCGCACCGATTGGTCAGGATTACCTGACCATATCTGTGTGGAGTTGGAGTTGATGCAGAAATTGATTCTGAAAGAGAAGAAAGCCCGGGAACAGAAAAAAGAAGAAGAGGTTCGTACCTGTTTAGAAATTGAAGAAAAGTTCATGAATGAGCATCTCCTCGAGTGGATACCGTCTTTTTGTGATGAGGTAGTCAAAAAATCCCAGTTGCTTTTCTATAAAAGCATTGCGACTCTTACGAAACAATTTCTGGAGTACGAAAAGGAGCTTCTTCAGAATCTCTGTGCAACCAGTGATAGAGAGTCCCTGCTCACCGAATAATCCGAAAAGTTTGTAGCACGAAGATATATGATAAATAAAATAAGGGTTAAGGCGGTTGAAGCTGATGTCTTAAAGCCTTTTTTGGATCATCTCCGGGAGTTGAGAACAAGACTCCTCGTCTCGGTAATTGCCATCGGAGTCACCTCTGTTGTCTCATTTATTTTTTATAACCAGATCATTACATTCCTGTTCACTCCTTTTGAGTTGTTCGAAAGGACGGAAACCGGCGAGATTCTGTTTGTCAATACAATTTTTGAAGGTTTTATCACTAAGGTGAAAGTGGCCCTGCTTGCGGGGGCTGTTTTTTCGATGCCAGTTCACTTTTATAACCTTGTTAGGTTTGTTTTTCCAGGACTTACAGCCAAAGAGAGGAAAGTGATTATCTTTTCTTTATGCGCTAGTTTTATTCTAGTTGGATTCAGCGCCTATTACAGCTATTACAAAGTGATCCCGATTTCTGTGCAGTTTCTTACCAGTTCGGGTTTTATTCCAAAGAATGTCGGGTTTATTCTGAATTTTGGGAAAAACATCTTCTATATTTTTCGCTTTCTGCTTGTTACGTTAATTCTTTTCCAACTGCCAATCGTTTTAGAGGTACTTCTGGTTATGGGCTTGGTAAAGAGAAAAACCCTCTTGCGGGCCAGCCGGTACATTATCGTTTTGATATTCGTTTTGTCGGCAACGCTTACCCCGCCGGATTTTATCTCTCAGGTTAGTCTAGCCCTGCCATTGATTGTTTTATACTTCCTGACCATCCTGATCGCTAGACTTTTTCGGTTTGGAGAAGGCTGATGTTTGGATTGGGACTATGGGAAATCGTGATTATCGTGGTTGCGGCAATAATATTTATCAGACCCAGGGATTTGCCAACCTTTCTTCGTAATTTAGGGAAATTGTACAGGCGGATAACGGATCTTTATAAAAACATGTCCGATATGATGAAAAATGTTGAAGATGAAATCAGAAAGACGGCAGTGACGGCAGATACGGCGAATAGCGGCATAGAAAAGGAACAACTAGTATTGGATTCAGCGGATAAATTACCAAAGGAGTGACTTATGATAGGCACAACAGAAATTCTCATTATTGGCGGAGTGATTGTACTACTGTTTGGGGCTGCTGCCATTCCCAAATTTACCCGGGCTATCGGCAAAGCTAAGGGAGAGTTTGAAAAAGGAATGCAAGATAGCAAATCGCTAGGGACGCCTACGGAGAAAGGCGAAAGCGAAAAAGAGAAGAAGTAAAGATGGTATAAAGAGGTCTTGAATCGATGGATCTAAAGAAATCTGGCCCGCCGATATTTTCCATCATTGGAAAATCAAACAGCGGTAAAACAACTCTGCTCGAAAAATTGATCGCCGAGCTAAAAAAACGCGGCTACAAGGTGGGAGTAATAAAACATCATGCTCACAATAGGATTGAGATAGATAAGAGGGGCAAAGATACGTGGCGCCACGCCCAGGCAGGGGCGGACGCAGTCGCTTTGGTTTCTCCTAGAAAGGCGTTTGTCATTCGCACAACTGATAACGAAATGCATCTCCAAACGGTAGCAACCATGCTTGGCGAGGTCGACGTCTTGCTAACGGAAGGTTACAGCTGGGCGGACACTTTCAAAATTGAAGTGGTACGGGGTGCCAACAACGGTGGTGAACTAACCAGATCCCCGGCGGAACTCGGCGCTTTGGTCACCGACAAGTCTTTTGATATCGAGGTACCTTGTTTTGGGCTTGAGGAAACAGAGAAACTGGCAGATTTTTTAGAGCAGCGTGTGTCCAGGAAAATCTGGTTTCGTAAGACTGAGCCGTATCTGGCTGAATTACAAGTACAGAGGCAATAATACAACCCGACCTCTAGTGATAATCCCGTTCGTGCCTCAACATCCCGTGGAAATCAAGTGAGAACAGATTACCGATTTCTGCTAAACTCCAATGCGATTAACATCGCACCAGTGATTCAGTCTTGTTCAAGTCTGATTGTATACGGCCAGTGTACAAGATATTTATGACAATCAACACATTTTGAACTTCTATTCTTCTGCAAGGCAGCGTGAATATTTACGAAGTTTCCGTATTCCTCTTCGTAGATGTCTCTGTGGCATTGTAAACAGCTTGCTTTTGCGATCCCTCTTGGTGCGCGTGCCCGCATCGCTGCATGGTAACCAGGGTCGTTGAGAACTTCCCGGTCTGCGAAGTGCTTATAGACATCTTTTACTCCGTGATATGTTTTGCTCCACAAAACGGCTAATGGATTTGTCCATGGGGGAACATGACAGGCGCGACATGTGGCTACTGTTTTGCCCTCCTCGGGGCTGTAATGGGAGGACTTTAGATAGCTTTCGTAGGCTGGTTTCATTTCATGACAGCTCGAACAGAAAGCCGTTGTCGATGTGACTTCGACGCTGGTGTAGCTGATCCCAACAGCGGCAACGAGCACAACTGCAATTATGATTATGATTTTTTTTCGCTTGCGGAAAAACTCTTTTATTCTACTGAACATTTCATTTAGAAATTACCTCTTCTCTCAACCGTGTCCATTCGTTAAACGCTGCTTCCTGAACTGCCATTCCTTCAGGTTTTACTCCCTTGATCCAGCTATGTTCAGGCTGCGCCAGCAGGCCCTCGACATAGGCATCCATACCAAGTGCTCTTGCCTCGGGCAGAAATTTTGAGTAAAAATGCTTAGCCACTTCATAAAAACCATGCCACTGCACATAATCGGGCCCCATCATCGCGGCACCGTGACGAACCCTCCTTCCCTCATGGTGCCACAACTCGAAATAAATCCATTCGATCTCTTCATCGAATGGGACCGTCGTGATTTTTCCTCGTTGCCTGAGCCGGGCTATGATTTCGGATGCTGGTTTCCCAAAAGTTTCATCATAAATCTTCACAGTATTGTAGTACTGAGTGTAAAAGTTATTGTACCATTCCGGACCGTGACAATTCATGCAAACCTTCTGCATTTCCTTTTTCTTTTGTTCAGAATTGTCTTTCGGCTTTGAAACGATGGCTCGAATGTTCAAGCTGATTCTCTCTCCAAGGTCATGGGTACTAAATAGATTCCTGTTTGCTCCCATATGGCAGGTAACACAGTTCGGCGCTTGAGTGTAATCCATACCGAGAATCCAACTTTCCTTATCTAGATTCATCTCATCCTTGAAGGTAAAATAAATCACCCCGTGTTTCGATTCATCATACACTTCTTTCTGCGGATGATCGGGGCCCATGTGGCACTTGCCGCAGTTCTCGGGCTG
>JAGLGG010000124.1 GCA_023144145.1 Anaerolineales bacterium
TGAGTACTCCGAGCAAATTTTCGCAGATCACGCTCAGGCGCCATTGGCTCTCCCATCATTCAGCAACTTCCACGACGATTTCGCCAATCAAATCATAACCATTCTGTTGGGAACACTAGGTATCAAGTGGAATGCGATGGATTTGAGTTTCTATCTTGGTTGAGGGCATCAATGATTATCCTCGCATCGGCAATCGGATCCTCGGGGTGAGGAAGTGTATGATCAGGGGAAACTCGGACCGTCAATCGCTGCGCGGCTCGTCGGATCTCCAAATCATTCTGTCCCTGCTCGCTCAACCACTGAAGAAGGATGTAGGCACTCTTTGGAGCAGATGCTTTAGTCAAAACCTCAAAATAGAAACCAATTGCTATCCCTGCTGCCCTCCGGGCGCAAACTCTCGCACGCCCTTCATTCCCCTTCTGGCGCGACTCTTCCGCCATTTTGAGTTCTTTGTCGATGTTAAGCTTTACTTCTTCTAATCGCATGGGCATATGCTATCACAAGAGATGGGTGAAAATGTCTATTAGATAAGACATGCATTGTTGCGAACACAGCCAGGGAGTACATACGCAGCCTCCCCATAATTCTATTTACCTAATAGTTGTGAGTGGTATCATGATGGATGGACTTGATTTGATATGAAATGTCTTCATTATTTAATGGAAAGAGGTAGAGATGATGTTTCCGAACAAAGTTGCAGTGGTCACAGGCTCAGGTAGAGGGATTGGCCGAGCCATTGCAATCAGACTTGCTGAGGGTGGCGCCGATGTTGTTGTTAACTTCTTCCGTAATCGCAAACCTGCCGAAGCCACGGTCGAAGAAATCCTTAACCTCGGCAGAAAGGCTATTGCAGTTAAGGCAAATATTGGTGAGATTTCTGGGATCGATAGTCTTATTAACGCAACCGCTGAGACCTTTGGTGGGCTTGATATTCTGATCTGTAACGCCGCTTCAGGCTATAACCGGAAGGTTCTCGAACAAAAACCCAAAGGCTGGGATTGGACGATGAATATCAACGCCCGCTCCTTGCTGTTTTCAGCGCAGCGAGCAGTTCCATTGATGAAGAAGCGTGGGGGAGGTTATATCGTAAGTATCTCAAGCCCGGGATCATTCCGGGTTATGCCCAATTACGCTGTGGTGGGTGCAAGTAAGGCTGCGTTAGAAACTCTCACCAAGTATCTGGCAGTTGAATTGGCTGAGCACAATATTGTCGTGAACGCAGTTTCTCCAGGCATCGTCGAGACGGAGGCCTTGAAACACTTCGAACTGCTCAGGCATAAAGACGTAATCCCAGGAGTAATTACGGAAACCCCAGCCGGACGCATCGTCACTCCCGAAGATGTGGCTGGCGTTGTCGCCTTCCTTTGTACAGACCAAGCATGCATGATCAGAGGTCAGACAATCCTCATAGATGGCGGCTACACATTGCCAATTCACGGCGTGGATTTAATGGAATAAGCTTGATCTTAAGATTCAAGATTTAGATCACACGTAATCTCAGATGGAAAGTGGGGTGTCGCCACGCTCAAGATGGAACATGAATTCCTGACGCGTGGCTTGGTTATCCCTAAAGGAACCGGTCATACAACTGGTTACCATTCGAGCATCTGCTTTCTTTACACCTCGAATTTTTGAACAAAGGTGCATTCCCTCCACGACCACAGCCACCCCATGAGGGTGGATCGCAGCCTGCAAGAATTCAGATATCTGAGCCGTCATCCTCTCCTGAACCTGCAATCGTCTGGCAAATAAATCAACGACGCGTGGGATTTTTGAGAGGCCAATAACTTTGCCGCTTGGGATATAGGCTACGTGCGCCTTCCCAATGAATGGCAAAAGGTGATGTTCGCACATACTGTAGAATTCGATATCTCGAACGATGACCATGTCTTCGTAATCAACCTCAAAAACGGCTTCATTTATCAAGGCATAAGGATCAACTCTGTAACCAGCCAGTAGTTCATCATACATCCTCGCGACCCGCTCGGGAGTGCGTTCAAGTCCTTCTCTGTTTACGTCTTCCCCGAAGGCAATGAGAAGCTGGCCAATCGCCGCTTCAATTTCAGGTTTTGCAACCCCGACACCACTGAGAAGTTCAGCAGCTGCTTCTATTGAGTGCATAGGTTCCTCCGTACATAGCTTCTTGTCAAAAATACTACCACGTATTTTTTATTGAAGGGCAAGTTGGCTTACATATCTACACTTTACTGTCATCTCGCCCGCCACCTATACCGGTCATCTCCTGGTGATTGACTTTTTTCAGTGGAGTCAGATTATGCGATTGAGAGTAAAATCAAGCCGTGGGATGGATAAATTGGGTTTTGCCATTCCCTATTCGTGGGAGAATAATTAGCGAGGATTGGGAGCGATGAAAGAAGATCGAATTGAGATTAAAGACCTGCTGCTTAGAGGAATAATTGGGATCAACGATTGGGAGAGGGAGAATAAACAGGACATCCTGATTAACATCGCCATGACCGCAGATTTACAGAAAGCCGGAGAGACAGACAATATCGATGACAGTGTCAATTACAGAACTGTAACCAAAAAAGTTATCAAACACATCGATATGAACGAACCCTTCACCGTAGAAACCCTCGCAGCAGACATCGCCAAGATTTGTCTTGACGAACCGGGAGTTATTCGGGTACGGGTTCGAGTGGAAAAGCCTGGAGCCCTGCGTTTCGCTAAATCAGTTGGTGTTGAAATCGAGCGTGGAGCCGAGGATTTTGCTTAAACGTGCATTTATTTCCATCGGCTCGAATATCGATCCAGAAAAATACCTCCCCCTGGCAATTCGCAAATTAAAAAAGCTTGGCGGGATACTTTCAGTTTCGGGGGTTTATCAAAACCCTGCCCTTGGAAGAAGTGAACAACCTGATTTCCTGAATGCCGCCGCATTATTATTGACCCATCTTCCGGCATTGGAGGTCAGGCGCGCGCTTCGTTCGATTGAAGCTCAATTGGGAAGAGTTCGAACTGAGGATAAGTACGCAGCCCGAACGATAGACTTAGATCTGTGCCTCTACAACAACCTCGTAATTCAGTCTCCCGAGTTTGTTCTTCCCGA
>JAGLGG010000125.1 GCA_023144145.1 Anaerolineales bacterium
TCACAGCCCGACACCGGTGAGCAGGCCTTGGAGATCGCCGAGACGTTGGTGAGGAGCGGGGCGGTAGACGTGGTGGTGGTGGACAGCGTAGCGGCCCTGGTGCCCCGGTCTGAGATCGAAGGGGATATGGGGGATGCGACGATGGGGATGCAAGCCCGGTTGATGAGCCAGGCGCTGAGGAAGCTGTCTGGGGCGATCAAGCAGACCAACACAGCAGTGGTGTTCACCAATCAACTGAGGATGAAAATCGGGGTGATGTTCGGGAACCCGGAGACGACCTCGGGGGGAAGGGCGCTGAAATTCTACGCCTCGGTGAGGCTGGATATCAGGCGCATCCAGAGCATCAAGGTGGGGCAAGAGGTTATGGGGAGCCGGACGCGCGTGAGGGTGGTGAAGAACAAGGTTGCGGCGCCGTTCAAAGTGGCGGAATTTGACATCATGTACAACGAGGGGATCTCGAAAGTTGGAGATCTGTTGGATATCGGTGTCGAGATGGAGCTTATTGAGAAACGGGGTTCGTTCTACTCGTATAATGATCAAAGAATTGCGCAAGGTCGAGAGAACGCAAAGCAATTTTTGCGCGATAATAAAGATATTGCAGACGAATTGGAGATTAAGATACGGGCTGCATCCGAGAATGGTGCAGAAGAAATTGAAATTGAAGATTAGGAGCACTCAATCAAGATCATAGTGCTCATTATGCAAGAGCTGTGCTGAAGTGGTTTGGTGAATAAAAGCGCGGCCGTGGATTGGCAATAAATCTCAGAAAAGTGTTATCACTTCACTGAGAGATAGAGATACAACTGAAGGTGACGGAAAATTCGAATTAACTCTTTGGGTTGTCAGCTTCAGCTTACCCACATAGTTCAGGTTCTTAACACTTAATAGTGGGAAGCGTTGTTGAATCTTATAGATGAGAACGCGAAGTTTCAGCGTTTATTGCACCCGGCCGCAACTTGATGGGATAAGTTGCGGTTGATTTGTTTGGACTGAGCGAATGCAAAAAACTGTCACATCACTCAAACTGAACGTGCGAAGACCTCACCTGGTTGACGTGTATTTGGATGGAGTACCAGAGATGAAGGTTATGAAGTCAATCGCCCTGACCTTGAGTGTGGGACAAGTTTTTGCACCAGAAGACATTGAGGATGTGAAACGGCGTAGTTACGAAGAGAAAATGTATCAACAAACGGTGGGTTTAGTAAGCCGGCGCCCACGATCGGAACGGGAAATTCGCGAACGACTGATGCGCAAGAATGTTCCCAATGAAACTCAGGAAGTAGTGATCTCTCGGCTGCATGAGGCGCGCTTACTGGATGATACAGCCTTTGCACGCAGTTGGGTTGAAAATCGGATTACCTTTAGACCTCGAAGCGCATGGGCGATTAAGATTGAGTTGATGAAAAAGGGCGTCTCGGCTGAGAGGATTGACGAAGTGTTAGAGGGCTTTGATGATGAAGCAGCTGCATTTCAAGCTGCGTCCGTTGGTGCGCGTAAATATCGAAATCTTGATAGAGAATTATTTCGTAAGCGTCTGGGAGCTTATCTTGCCAGGCGCGGATTTCAGTATCATTTGATCAGCCCGGCAGTTAAGCATGAATTGCAAGTGCATGCCGGTGATGAACAGGAAAGTGAGGTAACAAAGTGACAGTAACATGGACAATAGTGATAGTTGTTTCCTTGATTGCAGCTGCAATTGGAGTAATTATTGGTTTTATATATCGCCAGTTTCAGCTTGATCGAGACCAAAAAAACAGAGCCTCCGAAATCGAACGTACATTAGCGAAATCAAATTCAAAAGCGCGTGAAATCGAATTAAAGGCCAGGGATAAAGCAATCAAAGTGCGTGACGAGGCTGAGGGGGAAATCTCTCGGCGTCGAACTGAACTATCGAGAGAAGAGGAGCGTTTACAGAAACGCAGAGCGGATCTTGACAGACGCCTTGATAAACTTGAGAAACGCGACCAATCTCTGAGTAAACGACAAAGTTCCTTGGATAAAAAGATTAATGATCTAGAGAGTGATCGAGTTCGTATCATTGAGGAGTTGGAGCGAGCCTCCAGCATGACCCAGGAAGAGGCCAAAGCGCAATTGCTGGAGGAAGTTGAGCGTGACGCGCGTCGGGATATGTTGCGAACCATCCGCCAAATCGAGGAAGATGCGCAATTGGAAGGTGAGCGACGCGCTCGCGAGTTGATCGCCGATGCGATCCAGCGAGTTGCGTCGGATCACGTTTCTGAGGTGACAGTATCGGTCGTTCCGCTCCCTTCGGATGATATGAAGGGGCGAATCATCGGCAGAAATGGCCGTAACATCCGTGCTTTCGAACAGGCAGCCGGAGTAGATGTGGTTGTTGATGATACACCCGAGGCGGTCACCATCTCGTGTTTTGATTCCGTCCGCCGAGAAATCGCTCGTAGGGCAATGCAAAAGTTGGTCCTCGATGGAAGGATACATCCTGCTAATATCGAAAAGATCATCGATCAGATGCGGGAAGAGGTAGATAAAGTCATCTTGGAAGAGGGCGAGCGAGCTTCTTTTGATGCTGGTGTGCCGGGGTTACACATAGAAATCGTGAAAAAGTTGGGACGTTTGAAATTTCGTACATCATATGGTCAAAATCAACTTGCTCATGCTGTTGAATCCGCACAACTGGCAGGTGTTATCGCCGCTGAATTGGGGGCTAACTCTGAAGTAGCTAAGGCGGGTGGATTGCTTCACGACCTGGGCAAGGCCATGGATCATGAAATTGAGGGAACACACGCATCAATCGGTGCTGACTTCTGCAAACGCTATGGTGTGCAAGAGAATGTGGTGAACATCATTGGTTCACATCATCATGAGGTTGATCAGGACTCCGTCGAAGCGATAATTGTTGAAGCGGCGGACGCGATTAGTGGTGCTCGACCTGGAGCAAGACGCGAGAGTCTCGAGCAATACGTAAAGCGAATTCGAGCGCTTGAAGAAATTGCGAATTCCTTCACAGGGGTTGCTGAATCTTATGCCTTGCAAGCAGGCCGAGAGATTAGGGTGATCGTTAAACCTGAAGATATTGACGATCTAGAATCGACGCGTTTAGCCCGTGATGTTGCCAAGAAGATAGAAGAAGGGATGCAATTTCCTGGGAAAATAAAAGTTACTGTAATAAGAGAAACAAGATCGGTCGACTACGCCAAGTAAAAATAAATAGTTTTGGGTCCTCAGAATAGATTTTCGTTGATTTTTGAAAAGAGAAGATCTCTTTGCTGGCGCTTTTCTGTAGGGGCTATCAAAGAAGCACAATTAGATGTTATTTGACTTCAATAAAGACAGAGTAGGGGCGACGCGTGCTAACGCACGTCACAGTCGCCCTTACACCTCGGGTTAATAACTCCTAGCTGTAGAAAATCCCATCTCTGATACCTTGAGTGCTAAGGGAGTACCAATTAGGACTCAAGCTATCGAGGCTTTGAGTATAAAAAAGGGAATTTCTCAATAGGATAAATTGGCTTTAATTTTTCATCCCACAGGAAATCTGCTGGTTGTGCATCCAGCGCCATTTGCTTATCGAGAGCGTGAGAGATTTCAGGTTCTACACCCTCAAGAGATTCGTAAGAGCCTAAACGCTTAAGTTTTGTAATTAATACTCGATTGCGTACCTCACGTACATAATCTTCCTTCGCATCAGGATCTTCTTGAATATCTTGCAAATACGCATTCCAAAGGTTTGTGCGGGTAATCATTTCACGTGAGGCTTTCTGTTCGATTGCTACCCGCCACTTGCCTAATGCCCTTTCAAAAACTGCGAAATGAATTGAGAATTCTTGCTCTTGACGAGGATTCATTAACTGCTTGGATGCATCAAGTTCATCAAGCGTGAGCAGCAAGGCGCCAAGCGATAATTGGGGAAAATATACTCCGCCGAAGGACTTCTTTTGTAATGGCCAGAAAAGTTCTTGTGAGTGGATGAAGGCTTCGAACTCAGCCAACATTTCATTTAGCAGGGCGAGGTTGTATTCAGAAGAGTGCATCCGGGCAACTTACTTCTCGAGAGCAGTTTGTATCGAATCAAGCAAATCACCACGGGTAGTTGGTTTCTTCAAATATGCTGCGGCGCCCAAACGTTTCCCCATCTCAATGTCTTCCTCTCGATTTTTTGCAGTTAGGAATACAAGCGGGGGGATGTCAACGTTTCTTTCGCGTAACGTCTCAATAACTTGAAATCCTGTCATTCCAGGCATCATGATATCGAGCAGCAAGAGATCAAAACTATCATTCTCAAGCAGGCCAACAGCTTGATCCCCACTCCCGGCGGTTGTAACCTGGTAGCCGGCAGTTTCTAAGGTTAGTTCAATCAAACCTAAGGTATCGGGTTCGTCATCAACAATCAGGATCCTTTTCGAATCCATGATTTATCCTCTTTCAAATCAAGTTGCCCTATTTTAGCCTGAGCCCCCAAGAGGGGCTAGGAAACCAGCCTAACTGAGAAGCGCTTTCAGATTAAGGAGGCGAAGTGGATCCTCCAAGAATCCCTTGAAAATCTGCAACCAGCGTGCCGCCTCGGCCCCATCCGTAATGCGATGATCGGCAGAAAGTGTCACCTTAACACGCTTGCCAGGAACGATTCCATCCCCTTGAACGATGGGGACTTCGATCACGCTGCCAATTGCCAAAATAGCTGCTTCGGGTGGATTAATTATGGCGATGAAGTTGTCAATGTCGAACATCCCAAGGTTGGATACCGTAAATGTGGACCCTTGAATATCATCAGGATGCACTCTTCCATCACGAGCACGTCGGGCGGCGTTGCGGGCATCTTGTGAGATCAGGCGAAGCGGTTTAATGTCTGCATTATGAACCACAACAGTTAGTAAGCCGTCTTCTACCGCGACA
>JAGLGG010000126.1 GCA_023144145.1 Anaerolineales bacterium
AATGCTTCATCAGTCCGATTGGTTTCAAGGAGTGCCAAACCAAGGCTCGTGAGAGCCTGTGAGTCGTCCGGGAATTCAGCTAAGGCTTTGCGGTAGAACTCAATGGCGCGATCCCACTCCAAATCCCACGCAGCGGAATTTCCCAATCGCATTGATTCGTCAAATAAGTCTTGGCGTCCGGTCATAATTTATACATCGTTCATGATTGTGAAGAGCGTGGCGAGTATAGCATATCTGCATTGTAGTCGCCTGTTCTTCTGCACTACGGTCCCCTTACTGTCAGATGACGGCCCCATTGAAATACTGGTGTAAATTTAGACACGCTCTATATTTCACAACACCATCCCTTGTCTTGAGATGCCTTCACTCAACCGGCTTCATCGCGGACCAATTTTTGCCTGCTTTTGCATCGGTCTTGAGAGGGATCGATAGTTTAAAAGCTTTCTGCATAACCTTCTGTACTACTGCAGAAGTTTCTTGTAACTCACTCTTAGGGCACTCTACAACCAATTCATCATGCACTTGGAGCAATAGTTTTGCACTTAGACCTGCTTTCTCAAGGGATTTCGGCAGCTGGAGCATGGCTAGTTTGATGATATCAGCTGCCGTTCCTTGTATCGGAGCATTGATTGCCTCACGCTCGGCACGAGCACGCAAAGGTTCGGAAACCTTCGGAGCACCTTTAATGAGTTGCGGGAAGTATCGCCTTCGACCTAACAACGTTTCTACGTATCCAGTTTCAGCAGCCGTTTCGCGCGTTTCATCCAGATAGCGTTTCACACCAGGGAATTGTTCAAAATAAGTGGTGACGAAATCCTCTGCCTCTGCCAGGGTAAGATTCGTCGTTCGAGATAACCCAAATGGACTCATCCCGTATATCAGGCCGAAATTCACCGCTTTTGCCTTTCTTCTCATGTCGGAGTTGACCTTGTCGGCAGTCGTGCGGTAGATTGCAGCAGCGGTAGTGGTATGGATATCCTGATCTGCCTTGAAAGCATCGAGCATGGCCGTATCTTTTGCCATGTCTGCAACGATGCGTAGTTCGATTTGAGAGTAATCTACGCCCAGAAGCACATGGCCGCTTGCAGCGGTAAATGCCTTTCGTACCCTGCGACCCAACTCGGTCCGAATAGGGATGTTTTGAAGATTTGGACTGGAGGACGCTATCCTGCCAGTGACTGAACCGGTTTGATTATAAGAAGTATGCACGCGGCCGGTTTTAGGATTAACCTGGGTCTGGAGGGCATCTGCATAGGTGGATTTCAATTTCCCCAACTCACGTTGTTCAAGAATTAAGGGGATGATATCGTGGTCATCTCTCAGGTTTTCTAGGACTGCAGCTGCAGTAGAGTAATGCCCTGAAGCGGTTTTTCTTGTTCTATCTGGAGGCGTGAGTCCAAGTTCATCAAACAAGACCTTGGACAGCTGCTGAGTAGATCTGATATTAAATTCATGGCCAACCATACCAAATATTGAAGCCGCGATTTTCTTCAATCTTCGGTCCAGTTCGGATGAGAATCCAGTAAGAAAATCTGTGTCCAATAGGATCCCGGCAATTTCCATTTCCGCCAGGATAGGTATCAGGGGCATTTCTAAATCCTGGAAGAGATCAAAGAGCGCCCTTTCTTTGAGCTCCTCTTCCAGTTCAGGCATTAGACTCAAACAAATTCTAGCGTCTGCTCCAGCGTAAGGAGCCACATCACTTACACTCACTTCCGCCATAGAACGCTGATTTCTACCACGGCCGATGAGTTGCTCGATCTCTGTCATTTCGATACCGAGGCGAACCCAGGCAAGGTTTTTCAAACCCAGGCTTCGGGACCCAGGATCACTCAACCATTCAGCTATCATCGTATCAAAGGTTAGTGGGGTTGCACGGATCCCATTCCGGGCGAGCAGAATGTAATCATATTTCAAGTTGTGACCGACTTTAGGAAGACGTTTATCGGTGAGTGGCTTTTCAAGCGCCTTAATGACCACATCAAGATCAAGTTGATCGCTCCCTGCGGTCTGAGAATAATGTCCTACAGGGATGTAGAAACCTTCTGAAGGTGACACAGCAAGCGATATCCCCACCAGGTCTGCCGTCATCGCATCTGTGCTTGTGGTCTCGACGTCAAACGCCAAGGCGGTGGCATGCTTAATTCGCGCCAGTAAGCGTTCCAACCCCCGAGCATCAGTAATTACCTCATCCGTGACGTCTTCGGCAACCGAGGTGCGAGCACGGCCCTTGAAAAGGTTCAGCTGAAGACCCCCCTCAGCTTTGTCGGCTCCTGGTATTCGGCTCAGGAGAGCGCGAAACTCGAGTTCTCTGAATAATTCAACTACTTTATCTCGGTCATACTCTTGTGCCCGGCAAGTTTCCAAATTGAAATCCATGGGGATATCGGTGACAATTTCTGCAAGTTTCCGGCTGAGATATGCATCTTCGCGACCGTCTTCGAGTTTATTTCGAAAGCGTGTGGGGATCTCATCAAGATTTTTGTAAATCTCATCCAGATTGCCATACTGATTAAGTAATGTCTCGGCCGTTTTCTTTCCAACGCCCCGGACCCCCGGAATGTTATCGCTGGCATCCCCTATTAGCGCTTTATAATCAACAATTTGTGGTGCCTCAATGCCGAATTTTTCTTTCACTTCCTTGGGGCCATAATCGATGGCTTCTGAAAGTTTCTGACCCGCGAGTCGGATCGTGATGTGTTCTGTTGACAATTGTAGAAGATCACGGTCTCCAGTGAGGATAATTGCATGTGCCCCTTGCTCGGAAGCTTCCTTTGCTATCGCGCCCAGAACATCATCGGCCTCATATCCTTCTCGTTCGAAGATGGGAATCCCGAATGCATCAACAAGCTCCCGAATTCGTTCCAATTGAATTTTTAAGTCATCCGGCATTTTTTCGCGCGTCGCTTTGTACTCCGGGAAAAGGTCATCACGGAAGGTGCGACCGGTATCAAAAGATACAGCTAAGTATTCCGGTTGTTCTTCGGTGAGCAATCGCAGAAGAACAGAGGCAAAACCGTATACACCTGCAGTTGGTTCTCCTGCCTTGGTCGCAAAGCGGGAGCCTCCACCAGCTCCTGTAAGAGCAAAGTATGTGCGATAGGCTAAAGCATGACCATCAATGAGGAAAAGACGAGGTCGGGAAGGCATCAACATTTCTCCATGGAATCAAACGTACCCTCCTGATTCTACCCTGCGCTGAAGGAGTTGATAAGGACAAAAAGCCATCAACGCGAAAGGTGGAGATGATATTCGGTGGGGTTATGAGATTGTAGAGAATAACCGTTAGGGTGAAGCAGTGGTGCTCTGATCAAGTCTGGCAGCGGATATGAAGGATTGAATGCGATCGTCCTCAATAGCATCACCTGCAACAAGCAGGTAGCGCGTCGCCCAAAACTGTCCAGTGGGAAGGTCATCTGAAAAACCTGGATTGGCGGCCAAAATCTGCTTTGATAGATCATTTGCGATTTGTTGAATCGCTTTGGAGGGAGCGGTGTCTGGAGAAAGATGTAATGTTAGCTGGAGGGATTCGCTTGATACTTGTACTTTTGTCGCATGCCATCCCCAGGCGATACAAAGGTCCTGTACCCAAGGTTCAACTTTCTTTACGAGAGAATCGTCAAGTTGGTGGGAAGAGAGATTAGTAATTAGGACCGCAGAGAATGGTAAATGGAATCTAGCTTCATGTTGAATTTCACCATCGCTAGTTCCACCCCTCACCGGCGCTTTGCCGATTTCTTCTTCAGAAAGAAAGGGTAGGGCTGAGGTTGGGGTCGGACGTTTGGGGAACCAATCCGTTGGGAGAGGGGGGAGTTCGGTTGCGACCGGTGTAGAGACAGCCACCTCTTCCAAAATGCTAATCGCTGGATCAGGCGGAGGGATATCCAATTCAGTAAGCTGGGGAAAATCCTCAACTGAAGCAGGAGATTGAGGGATCCAATCACTAGGAAGTGTTGAATCTTGTGGTTGAAGAGTGGGGACAGCTGCCCCTTCATCAAGAGCCTCTGGTTCCTGAGGTGGAAGTAGCTGAGGATCTTTGGTTAAGATCAGTTGACTGACATACTTCGCCTGGCGTCTGGCAATCGAGAAGGATTTTTCAGAATCATAAAGTAAGACCAGTTGGTACTGATCAACCAGGTGAAGTGCATAGAGAAGGTAATCCCCCTCTAAATCGTTTAGCCGGATAAAGCGAACGATTGAATCCTTTGGAAGATCCTGCTCCTTATTGAGCAGCATGTGTGCGATGGTTTTCCCTTGATCCACCGTCAATTGCGACGACCGCGCCCAAAGGTTTGCACCGCGTAAAATAAGCAAAGCTTTTGCGGAGTGATGATCGTACAGACGAGTGAGGAAATCACAGGAACGCGCCGGGTCCATGAGCCATTGCGGATAACCAACTTCCACCACCTCAATCGATTTGCTCTGAGGTTTAGAAACCGGTGTGGAGCTTTTAGGAAGAACAGAAGGGGATTGAAGGGCGGTTTTGATAATCTGGGGTAATTCAGGAAGGTAATAAGGTTTCTCAATAATTGCTTTAACATTCAATTCAACGAGCTGTTTCGACTGCGCAGCTTCGTCGTCAACGATGGCGATGACCACCAGATGTTTATCGTGCTTCAGTAAGTTACGGATTAAGTCTAAGCCATCCTGCTCTGGAAGCTCGAGGTCGATCATGGCGATTTGGGCTTTTGATTTTACAAGTAGTGGGAGTGCATTTCCAGCTGAATCACTGGGATAGGGCTTAAATTGACCAGTGCCTTCTAGCGTTTTCGCTGTAAGGTTACGATATTCCTCATCGGCGTCCACAATCAGAACTGGGATCGACATTTTTGAACCACCTCTACCTAACAATAAAACGTATTCAATACTCCATTAGCAGATTGAAGATACCGTCATTGTGCCCATGTAATGAAATCAAAAGAGATTGAACCATTAATGGACTTTATGCGAAAGTACCCCATTCGTCCATCGTTGGTCCTGTAGCAAATGATGTCATTAACGGATAGATCTTCAATTAGGATTGTTTCTGGATTATGTGTAAGTGGGTTACATTCCGTTAGAATTATGTCTGAACGATCAATATCTTTCTTTTCAACAACTGCGCCGATTGAAGGTGATATCGAATACTGACCGGATTCATCCTCTTCGAGCGCTACGTCGATGCCTTCTCCGGCTGAAGTTGAGCCGGAATCAAGATCGAGAGTCTCACCAACCGCAAGCGTAATAAATCCCTGGGCATGAATTAACGGACTTGGAATAAGGGTGCCAGTTGAAGGAGTGGTTTGGATCCTGGTTGGCGATATGGCAGGGGTCACAATCAGTGTGGGGATTTGAGCTATGACGGCCCCGAGTGGTGATTCCACCATGATTTTCACCCAAAATGAGTGCTCACCATTTGGACCGATGCCGAAAGAACGACCTGTGTCAGGTTGAAGCTTCCAGAAACTTTGGTATGCTCCAGCTAGCTCGGGAACGGTAAAATCAATCACTAGGTCTACTAATTGGCCAGGAGCGACACTTGTTCCAAATTGGATGCGCTTGGGTGCATTCATCCGATCTCCACCAATGAAGACGAGCGAATACCCATTTGTCCAAGTGCAGGTTCCGATATTTCGGAGACGCCAAATCTTAACGAAACCATCCCCTAGATCCATCTGAGTGTTATCCCGGATTGTTATGTCTTCGATAAATTCAGCTTGATTTAAACAATCAGATTCTTCTCGATGCGCGTCCCTTGTTTGTACGGCCTCAGCAATCAAGGTTGGCTCTGAAGTGACAGGGATAATTTCGAAGCCATCATGCGCTGGTTGCGATGCAGTGGAAAGCATAGGTCCATTAGTAGAGTCAGCTGCAGTTAGGACCGCAATAGATTGGCAACCGATAAGCGCAAGGGAGAATATTAATAAATAAACAAACGAAAGAAATTTCCGGCCCATCCGTAGCCTATCCCTCCAGGGAAAGATAACTGTGCGCATGAGAAGGGATTCTACCTCAGATGTGAGCAAACCTATATCACCCATGATTCCCAATTGAAGGTGGGTCAATTATGTAAACTCTTGGAGGTGCAAACCATCTTGGATTAATGGGATTTTATAAATCGTGCGCAGCGAGGGGACGAAGTTCAATCCGATTCCGGTGGTTAGAAAATTCGGTTCACTAAAAACAAGCCTACGTGTCATGATCGAGTGAAGGCGTGCTAATGCACGTTGCTGAAGCACGTTGCCAGTCGCACTTACGGCATTATGGAGGAAAACTGCGATCAGAAGAAAATCAGGAAGAGATTAAATAAAAGTAAAGGGCAGACGGGTAAATTCTGCTTACCCCAAAACCTGCCCTTCGTGGATTATGCGCCAATATTCGTTAAGGCACCTTCAAGATAAGAATTACCGTGGAGGTCCTTCAATTCTTGGCAGCAGCCAGAACGCCCAGTCCTGATTAGAAGGCCCATTTGCAATAACAACGAGCGAAAATTCAACAGATTTCCCCGCAAGACCTTTATCAGCCAAATCTATGTTGATCTTACGGATTGTGCCGTCGTAAATTTCCTCCCATACTCCTAATAACTTTAGTGATCCACCATCTGCATGATAGGTGACTTGAAATTTCACTTCGCAAGCTGATC
>JAGLGG010000127.1 GCA_023144145.1 Anaerolineales bacterium
GTGTTTACTAATACCGCCTGTGCTTCACACCAAATTTTATGGACTTTGCAGTCTTCACCAAAAATGCAGGCTGTTGGATCAGTAACACACTCATTTAGCGTGATGGGTCCATCAATTGCTTCAATAACTTCGAGCAGGCTGATGTCAGCCGCATCGCGTGCGAGGGACACTCCACCTCGAGCGCCTCGAGAAGTCTGAACTACGCCAGCAACCGATAATTGGGAGACAATTTTGGCTAGAAAAGAAGGAGGAATATTCTGCTCAGCGGCGATTTTGCTTGTTGGCGCTCTACCGCCATTTTCAAGTCCTGAAAGGTGCACCACTGCTCTAACTGCATAATCCGCTTGCCTGGTTATTTGCATGTTTCCTCCCGCCCATTACGTAATATGGAATACATAGGTAATAGTTATCCTCTTTCCAACAGTCTACTCTAGCGGAGTTAACCAGGACAAGTGAGTAGTGTCACTGTGTACTCATGACCTTTCTCGAAGCGAGCGAAGTGGTTCACTGGTGGTAGGGGAGGGCAAAAGGCAAAGGTTTTGAGTATAAGACAATGAGTTGTACCATGGGTGGAGCATGGTATGATTGCCCCATCTTCCACCAGATATTTATCAATAAGGAGGTAGGATGAAGCAGATTTCCGTGATCGGTGTTGGTTATGTGGGGTTGGTGACGGGCGCTTGTTTTGCTGACCTGGGTAACCGGGTGGTAGCACTGGACATTGACGAAGCGAAGATCGAGGGTTTGAAAAGGGGTGAGCTCCCAATTTACGAGCCAGGGCTGGAAGAACTTGTCGCTCGGAATGTCTCTGCTGGAAGACTTAGCTTTACAACCTCCTACAAGGACGCTCTTAGGGAGGCTGGTTTCGTTTTCATCGCGGTGGGAACCCCTTCTGGCGTCGATGGCGAAGCAGATTTGAAGCATGTGCGTTCGGCTTCAATTTCGATTGCCGAGAATATGGTCTCTCCATTAATCGTTGTAAATAAGTCTACAGTTCCAGTAGGAACTGGGGATTGGGTCGCAGAAATCATTCAGGCACATCAACCCACGCCGATTGAATTCTCTGTTGTCTCAAATCCCGAGTTTCTGAGGGAAGGTGCGGCAATATCGGATTTTATGAATCCTGCTCGAATCGTACTGGGTTCATTTGACCACGACGCTGCTGATAAGATTGCTCAAATTCACCTGGCTTTACGAGCGCCAATTGTGGTTTGTAACCTTCGAACTGCAGAAATGATCAAGTACGCCTCCAATGCGTTGTTGGCTACAAAAATATCTTTCATGAATGAAATTGCTAATATTTGCGAAGCCCTGGGTGCAGATGTTAAAGAAGTTGCCGCAGGAATGGGGTATGACCCTCGTATTGGGCCGCACTTTTTGGATGCAGGGCTCGGTTTCGGTGGATCATGTTTTCCGAAGGACGTTTTAGCACTTGCTTATATGGCCGAAGAAAAGGGTCGAAATCCCCAATTGCTTCAGGCGGTGATGGATATCAACACTGATCGAAGGCGGCAAATTGTAGAGAAAACCGTTGATCTCGTAGGTGATTTAAATGGGAAAGTGGTTGGCTTACTGGGTCTGACATTCAAACCCAATACGGATGATCTTCGCGAGGCACCCGCACTGGAAGTTGCCCAACGCTTGATCAAGGACGGAGCGATAGTCAAAGCGTATGACCCTGTGGGAATGGAGAGGGCCAAAGATCTTCTTACAAATGTTGAAATGGCAGAGGACCCCTACCTGCTTGCTCAGGATTGCGACGTGCTGATTATCTGCACAGAATGGAACGAATTCAAACAACTCGATCTCGAACGAATTCACAAACTGATGAAACAACCTTTAATTGTGGATGGTAGAAACATCTATGAGCCCAGTGTGATGTCGAATTTAGGATTTCAATATCGGGGAATTGGGCGTGGGTACGATCATTATGGGAATCCCGTAGAGAACTACAATGGCAGAAAAGCTGAGGTGTTAGGAGAGGTCGCAAACGATGGGTGAAAATGGTGTTTTGCAGACCAGACTCCGTAATGGATTAAGGGTCCATCTGAAAGAAATTCACACCGCACCTGTAATAAGTTGTTGGATTTGGTATAGGGTCGGTTCCAGAAATGAAAGACCAGGGGTGACCGGCATTTCCCATTGGGTAGAGCACATGCAATTCAAGGGAACCCCCAGGTTTCCTGCAGGCACCTTGGATCGAACGATTAATCGTGACGGTGGAATTTGGAATGCAATGACATGGCTCGATTGGACAGCATATTATGAAACATTGCCGGCGGACAAGGTCAATCTAGCGCTAGAGTTAGAATCTGATCGAATGGTGAACTGCCTTTACGAACCTAAAGAGGTGGAGTCGGAACGGACGGTGATCATCTCTGAACGGGAGGGGCATGAAAACGAGCCAACTTTTCGCTTGGCTGAGGAGGTCCAAGGAACTGCCTTTCGCGTACATTCTTACCACCATGAAGTAATCGGAGATATTTCAGATTTGAGATCGATTAGTAGGGATGATCTCTATCAGCATTATCGCAACTACTACACTCCAAGTAATGCGGTTCTGGCGATTGCAGGTGATTTTCGCAGCTCGACTCTCCTAAAACGAATCCGCGAATATTACGGAGGCGTACCAACGAGCGATATTATCGACTTTGAATCCAGAGTAGAACCACAGCAATTTGGTGAGAAGCGAGTTCTGGTTGAAGGACCTGGGGAAACACCTTTTGTGGAAATTACATACCATTCCCCAGCAGGAAGTCACCCAGATTTTTTGCCGTTGTCCATCCTGGACAGTCTTTTATCTGGCGCCTCCAGCTTGAATTTCTTTGGAGGTGGGATCTCCAACAAAACCTCTCGACTGTATCGCGAACTAGTCGAAGGTGATTTGGCTGCAGCTGTTTCAGGAAGTCTGCCGGCCTCTATCGATCCCTTCATGTATTCCATTAGGGCAACGGTTCGTTCCGATAGTGAGCCTGACCGGGTGGTTGACGTTATTGATCAAGAGATTGAAAAACTCTTACAAGAAAAAGTTCAGGAAGCAGAAGTAAGTAAAGCGATCAAACAGGCCCGAGCCCTTTTCGCGTATGGCAGCGAGAGCATTTCAAATCAAGCATTCTGGTTAGGGTGTTCAGAAATGTTTGCCAGCTACGAATGGTTCGAAACCTATCTAGACCGGATTTCAGAAATAACTTCGGAGCGGATTCTGGAGGTTGCCAGAAGCTACTTGACCCCACAAAATCGAACTGTTGGTATTTATCGACCCCGGGGAGGTACGTTCAATGGCTAAAAGCAAGCACGCACATAAGAAATTGGACGTTTCCTCATTTCCTGGACCTGAAACAGTTCATCGACATGAACTGGAAAACGGGATTACGTTTCTTGCGCGGGAGAACTTTTCCAGCCCTTCGGTCGTGATCTCTGGGTTTCAAGAAGGTGGCTCACTCGCCGAACCACCAGATCAGGCTGGTCTTGCGGGTTTCATGATGTCAATGCTCATGCGAGGAACGAAAACCAGAAGCTTTCAAGAAATTTACGAATCGATTGAATCAATCGGAGCTTCACTTCGATTTGGAATGGGGAAGCACAATTACTCCTTCTTTGCCAAAGGTCTTGCGGAAGATCTTGATCACCTGCTTGAACTTCTATCCGATGTCCTCAGGAATCCATCATTTCCAAAGGGGCAATTCGACCGCGTTATGGCAGAGAAGGTAACTTCATTGGCGATTAGGGATCAAAATACCGGCGCGCGAGCCAACCTGCGCTTTAATGCTATGACCTACCCTGATCATCCCTATAGTTCACCAACATCCGGATATCAAGAGACAATCAGAAATATTGATCTCAAAAAAATACGAACGTATCATCGCAATCTAATCGGCCCAAAGGACTTCGTTATTTCAATTGTGGGTGGGGTAAACGCGGATTCCGCCCTGGAAAGTGTTCGGCGATTTTTAGGAGGGTGGACGAACTCACAACAAACAACACAACCCGAGTTGCCTAGTTTGACCCCGATAAAAGGGCTGAAGCGAGAGAGTATTACTTTGGATGGAAAAATCCAGAGTGATGTAGTATTGGGAGGTGTGGGACCGAGCCGTTATCACCCAGAATATTTGGCCGCGGCACTGGGAAACAATATTCTCGGTCGTTTTGGAATGTATGGGCGAATTGGTTCCCAAGTTCGAGAAGCTGCTGGCTTGGCTTACTATGCAGCTAGTTCGCTTGCAGGAGGCCCCGGACCTGGTGCGTGGAAAGCAATTGCGGGTGTGAATCCGGTAAACATTGATCGGGCTATTGATCTCATACGCGATGAAATCAGGAAGTTCATTACAGATGGTGTGACCCAAGAAGAACTCACTGATAACCAGGCTTATTTCATTGGAAGCCTGCCGCTTCAACTCGAATCGAATGAAGGGGTGTCGGGCGGCTTGATCCATGTGGAACGATACGGGTTGGGTTTAGATTACTACCAACGCTATCCAGAAATAATCTCCTCGATCAGTCGTGAGCAGGTGCTGGAGGTTGCTAAGGAATTCCTAAGCCCTGACGATATGGTCGTCGCGATCGCAGGCCCTGGAGAAATCGAGGGTGATGCATGATCTACACAGGTGTAGACATCATTGAAGTTGATCGGATCGATCAAGCGATCTTACGACACGGACAGCGATTTTTCGATCGTTTCTACACCGCACAAGAGCTTATTGATTCGGGGGGCCGAACGCCGGCATTGGCGGCACGCTTTGCTGCAAAAGAGGCGGTCGCAAAGGCGCTTGGAACTGGAATTGGTGAGGTCGGGTGGAGAGATATCGAAATCAGAACTGGACCAAAACGGGAACCCTATTTGGTCCTTTACGGCAACGGAGAGCGACTTGCCAAGGAGATGGGCCTTGAAATATGGTCCATAAGTTTAAGCCATACAAATTATCATGCTGTTGCAGTCGCTATTGCATTGAAGGGTGAATGAGCCGGGGTCTCTTACTAAGTAGAAGAGTTGACTAACTTGAGCCAAATAGAAGTAGGCATGGTCGCAGAGGCGAGTGAGAAGGTGACGCGTGAGTTGAGTGCTGCCCACATTGGAAGTGGGGATGTAGGCGTATACGCAACACCGATTATGGTTCGCCTGGTTGAGAGAACGTGTCATAACATGGTAGATGGGTTTTTACCTGAAGGACATGTAACTGTTGGAATTTTAATAAATCTAAGGCATCTGGCTCCCACCCCAATCGGTGATACGGTAAGAATAAGGGCTGAACTAATTGATATACAGGGCAAGCGCTTATCCTTTCAAGCCAAGATATGGGATTCTGACGAGCTTGTTGGAGAGGCTGAACATAAACGAGCAGTAATCGAGGTTGAGCGGTTTCTAGAGCGTGTTAGTCAAAAGAAAAACGATGATCTTTGACGCTTACTGAGCCGCATGGTATACTCCACAGTTGTTCCCGCCAATATTGGCGGGAATAATTTCGCCCACACTGGGCCCCCACAATGTGGGACCATCACACACGCTGCCTGACTTGATTGGGCGTGCCGGTTGGCCAACCGGTTCCAAACAAGGATGAAGGTGGCGGAGGCTAAACGCGTAGGAGGGAAGCCCCCATGGCCGTCTTAAGCATGAAATCACTCCTGGAAACAGGAGTCCACTTCGGACATCGAACTCGCAAGTGGAACCCCAGAATGAAGTCGTATATTTTTACCGAGCGAAATGGCATTCACATCATCGATCTTCAGCAAACGCTTGAAGCGTTGAATAAAGTGTACAAACTGGTGCGAGATATGGTGGAAGGCGGTGGAAACATGCTGTTCGTTGGGACAAAACGACAGAGTCAGGAAGCTATTCAGCTTGAAGCCGAGAGATGTGCCATGCCCTATGTCAATTCTCGTTGGCTGGGTGGAACGCTGACCAATTGGAAAACAATCCGCAGTCGGATCACCGAATTAGAAAATTTGGAGCGGCGTCAGGATGAAGGTGAATTTGAGTTGCTTACCAAAAAGGAAGCGCTCACTATGACCAGAAAGATCAATCGACTTGAAGAACGCCTGGGAGGAATTAGAGATATGAAAGGCATCCCACAGCTGCTCTTCGTCGTTGATGTCCGTCGTGAAGAGACCGCGATCCACGAAGCCAACTTGCTCAACATCCCGGTAATTGCTCTGGTTGATACAAACTGTGACCCGAGTGGTGTAGATTACGTGGTGCCCTCAAATGATGACGCGATTCGCGCAATTAAACTCTTGACCGGTAAAATGGCGGATGCGGTTCTTGAAGGCAAAGCTCTGCGCAAGGATATCGAAGAAGAGTTACGCGATGCCGAGGGCGAGGCTGTTGAACTTGAAGAGGTAGAAATGGCGGATGAGGATCTTCTCGGTGAAGCAACTTTGGCGAAATTGCAGACCGGAGAGTATGACGAGAAGCAACGCATAGCCGCAGCGGCAGAACGTGAATCGCTGGAAGCAACAGAGGCAACTGCTGAGGGTGAAAAAGTTGAGGCTGAACAAGTCGAATCGACGGATGAGGCTCCAATTCCGAGCGAAGCAATAGAGAGCTCAGATTCTGGCGCTGTTTCAGAAGAGCAAGAGAGTGTTCCGGAGAGTGCTGCTCCAGAAGATGAAGTACCCGACGCCGAAGGGATAGAAGTCGAGGACGAAGAGGTTGAAGTCGCGCAAAGCGATGAAGGCGAAGCTGATGCTTCTGAAGAGCAAAGCGAAGAGGATGACAGTAAGGTAGATGAAGAATGACTGTATCAACTGAGCTGATCAAAGAGCTCCGAGATAAAACTGGTGCAGGCGTCCTAGATTGTAGAAAAGCATTAGAAAACAGCGGTGGTAATTTAGAAAAAGCCATTGTGATACTACGTGAAAAGGGCCTGGCTGACGCGACCAAACGTGCAGGGAGAGAAACCAAAGCAGGAGTGGTAGAGCTGTATAATCACGGGGACGGACGCATTGGTGTAATGGTGGAAGTAAACTGTGAAACCGACTTTGTTGCCCGAACAGCGGAATTTCGGGAGTTCGCCCATGAAATTTCACTACAGGTTGCAGCTAATTTTCCTAGCTACCTAAATCGAGAAGACGTCCCTGACGAGATTGTCGAGCAAGAAAAAGATATCGCACGAAAGCAAGCACTTGAAGAGCAAAAACCAGATCACGTCATTGACCGGATCGTTGAAGGACGGCTTGCAAAGTTTTTCGAGCAGAACTGCCTACTCCTACAGCCATACATTCGTGATGATTCGAAGATCGTAGATGAATTGTTGAAAGAGATGATTGGTACAGTTGGCGAGAACATCACTATTCGGCGGTTTAAGAGATGGGCTGTTGGAGAAGAAGTATCGTAACCAAATCGGACCAACAATTCGTTGGTCCGATTTTCAATATGGAATAACCCAGTTCTGTAGCGTACTTTGATTGGTATGGATCGTATCCGGCACATCGCTTTTTCAGATCAGCAAATTATCCGTGTGTATAGGAGGGTAGATGAAAGAACCCAAATATCGTCGAATCCTCTTGAAACTTGGAGGTGAAGCTCTTGCAGGTCCTGGAGGATTCGGAATCGATCCCAAAAGGGCGGAAGATGTAGCCAGGAATGTTCAGAAGGTGCGTAGCCTTGGTGTTCAGATCGCTATTGTGATCGGGGCAGGTAACTTATGGCGCGGTCAAGATGGGATTCAGCGTGGTATGGAGCGCGCAACTGCAGATTACATGGGCATGTTAGGAACTGTGATGAACTCACTTGCACTGATGGACGCGCATGAAAGAGTGGGGATTGTGACACGAGTGATGTCAGCTGTTGAAATGCGTGCAGTCGCTGAACCATACATTCGAAGACGAGCAATTCGACACTTGGAGAAAGATAGGGTGGTGATCTTAGGCGGGGGAACTGGCAATCCCTATTTCTCGACAGATACTGCAGCCGCATTGAGGGCGATGGAGATCGACGCCGAAGTTGTGATTAAGGCGACCAAAGTCGACGGCGTGTATGATCGTGATCCAGAGCTTGACCCGGATGCAAAGCGATTTGAGCAATTGACCTATATAGATGCATTGAACCGCCGGCTGCAGTTTATGGATAGCACCGCAATCTCACTATGCATGGATAACGACCTTCCCATTTTGGTCTTGAACATGTGGCAGCCAGAGAGCTTGGTTGCGGCAGTAATGGGCGAGGAAATTGGAACGATGATCATTGATGTAAGCACGGAGTAGTGGCAGAGTAAGTTTCAGGGGGACTTAAACAGCAAAACTCGTTAAAGTGCATGAGATTACTTAACGATACCATTCACATCCCAAGATGGACATAGCGCTGATAAACAACAAGGAATGCTCCTGCCTAGGATCGCAAAATTAGGGATTTTGCATTATGCTTTAATAAATCTGCAGGCAGTTAAGGAGTGATCAAATGGTTAATGAAGCTCTCGCAGAATCTGAAATACGGATGAAGGGTGCAATTCGCGCTTTAGAAGAGGATCTGGCTGCCATCCGTACTGGACGTGCTTCTCCTGCGTTGGTGGAAAAGCTAAATGTCGATTATTACGGGACACATACACCCCTTTTACAGCTTGCTACAATATCCGCTCCCGAGCCCAGACTTCTCACTGTAAGACCCTTTGATCCTGCGACCACAAAGGAAATTGAGCGTACTATCCTCGCTTCTGACCTGGGACTGACGCCGAATAGTGACGGAAAGATGATTCGTTTAAATATCCCTCCGCTCACAGAGGAACGACGCCACGAATTGGTCAAAGTCGTTAAGAGTCGCACTGAGGAAGCACGTGTCTCTGTACGAAATGTGCGCCGGGATACACAGAATGATTTAAGGGAGTTCGAAAGAGAGAAGATCATTTCGGAAGATGAGCTTAAACGTGGTGAGGATGAGCTTCAAAAATTAACTGATCACTATGTTGAATTGATCAATAAAACCGGCCAGAGAAAAGAAACTGAAGTTCTTGAAGTCTAAATTCTAATAAATAATATTGTGACAAAGACAAGACATAATCAGTTACCTGCGAAGATTCCAGCCCATGTAGCCATCATTATGGACGGCAATGGGCGATGGGCGCGCGAACGCAAATTGCCACGTCTTGCAGGCCATCGTGCCGGAGTTGATAATTTAAGGCGTGTTATAGAAGCTTGTGGTGAGTTCGGTATCAAATATCTCACACTTTATGCATTTTCAACGGAGAATTGGGACCGTCCCGAAAATGAAGTCCGTGGATTATTAAACATCCTCGATGATGTTATTGATCGCGAACTTGATGAACTGCATGAAAACGAAGTACGGCTCTGGCATTTAGGCCGGCTGGAGCGGCTGAGTGACGAACTTCAAGAAAAGGTAAACCATGCGATCGAGCTTACGCGGGATAACGATCGCTTGGTATTGAATATAGCTTGGAACTACGGTGGACGAGATGAGATCGTTCATGCAATCGAAAAAATTATTGCATCAGGTTTTGCAGCTGAGGATATCGATGAAAATTTGGTAAGTCGACACCTTTATACCGCGGGTTGTCCTGACCCCGATCTGATTATTCGAACATCTGGCGAATTTCGTGTAAGCAATTTTCTCATCTGGCAGGGGGCGTACGCAGAATGGTACGTTACTCCAACGTATTGGCCAGAATTTGGACGAGAGGAACTTCTCGCAGCCCTCATCGAATACGAATCCAGGGATAGAAGATTCGGACGCGTACCAGGGCCTGCTAAATCCTACTAATATGCTCCGGGAACGCATTCTCGTTGTAATCCTTCTCATACCAATACTGGCTTGGATTGTCGCTACAGGCGGCTGGGCTTTTACTGTGGTGATGACAATGATATTGGGGTTGGCTGCGAGGGAGTACGGCTTGCTTTTCAGAAGAGCCCATTTCAAGCCATCAACTCCACTCCTTGTTGTTGGGACCGCCTCAATGGGTCTCGTTCGATTTGCCGGAAGTTTTGATGATTCAGGTCTCATCCTTGCCATTATGACACTGTTGGTGATGACCTGGCACCTGGTGGATTATGAAAAGGGAGCTGAACGGTCGGGATCGGATTTTGGTATCACTTTGAGTGGGGTAGTTTATTTGGGGTGGATGGGTGCCTACTTAATCTCCCTCCGAGAATTACCAGACGGTCGATGGTGGTTTTTGATCGTAATGCCCGCAGTGTGGCTCGCAGATTCGGCTGCTTATATTGTTGGCAATTGGATCGGTCGACATCGCCTTTCTCCAAGACTGAGCCCTAACAAGTCTTGGGAAGGATATATCGCAGGAATTATTTTTGGTGGTATTGCGGGATTTGGCTTCACCCATCTGTGGATGATTGGCACGGGAGCAACCTCATCCCTTGACGCAAAAATCGGTTTGGTTGTTGGTTTATTAGTGAGCACCTTCGCTCCGCTCGGGGATTTAGGCATCAGTATGATCAAGCGCGAACTGGATGTGAAAGACACAGGAAATCTACTCCCTGGACATGGTGGCGCCTTGGATCGAATTGACTCTTGGATATGGGCAGCGGCTATTGGCTACTACGCCATTTATTGGTTGACATCCTAGTGCTCCGTCCAACGTGATTCTTTTGCTAGGATAGATAAAGGACGAAACACTCGTCCTAAGACTCTGGAGGAAGGCATGAGTGAAATTCCCTCTCGCAATCTTGCACTCGATCTAGTACGCGTGACGGAAGCAGCAGCTATGGCGGCGGCGCGATTCATGGGTAGAGGGGATAAGGAATCGGGCGATCAGGCTGCCGTGGATGCAATGCGACTTGTATTAAACTCCATCGATATGGAAGGTGTAGTGGTTATCGGAGAAGGCGAGAAGGATGAGGCTCCGATGCTGTATAACGGTGAGGTTTTGGGGGCCGGATCCCCTCCGAAGTTGGATATCGCTGTAGATCCAGTGGATGGTACCCGTCTTCTAGCCCACGGGAAGACAAATTCATTGGCAACAGTTGCGTTAGCGGAGCGCGGCTCAATGCTTGATCCGGGGCCGATTGTATATATGTACAAAATTGCTGTTGGACCTGAAGCCAAGGGCCATATTAATATCGATGCCAGTGTAACTGAAAATCTTCGCTCGGTAGCAGCTGCCAAGGGAATGGATCTGGATGACCTCACGGTTGTTATCCTTGAGCGGCCCCGTCATGAAGAAATTATCGATGAGATCAGGAGAGTTGGAGCGAGGATAAGATTGATCACGGATGGCGATGTTGCGGGGGCTTTGATGACCGCCTGGCCAGGTTCAGGAATCGATATGTTAATTGGCATTGGTGGTACTCCGGAGGGCGTGTTAGCAGCCTGTGCATTGAAAAGTATGCAAGGAGAAATTCAGGGAAAGTTATACCCTCGGAACGAGGAGGAAGCAGCACTAGCTCGAGAAATGGGTTATGACCTTGATAAGGTGCTGACCATCAATGATCTAGTGAATAGCGATGATATCTTCTTCGCCGTGACCGGGATCACGGATGGAGAGTTGGTTGATGGTGTGAAGTACACCGGGGAAGGTGCCCACACGCATAGTCTGGTGATGCGTTCAATGTCAGGAACTGTGCGAGAAATCCGCTCCAGCCATCGTTGGGATAAATTGATGCAGTACAGCCAGATCAAATACGACCCAAGCCCGCCGGAAAGTGATGTTGGGTAGGAGATCGTATTCGATCGATTGGGGGTAGGGAGAATCAGCTGGCAGGGTACCATGTGGCAAGCCCTTCGCTTGCGGGGTAAAAATGCACATGATATAATCACTTGAATTAATACAGCAGTTATCAGTGGGCATAATTCTCACTGTCACCTTCCCCAACTAAAAGCGAAGGCTCAAGAGTTTAGTGCAATCCACACTGTCTCATTGCGGTTAATAAATCGGTGAAACCTTCATTGTAGGTAAGTGCCTACAGGCCTCTCATTGTCGTATTTTGGAGTAGTTCAATGAATATTGCGCAACTAGAATCAATGACTCTGGCAGATTTGCGTTCGATGTCGAAGGATTTAAATATCCAGGGCGCCAGTCGGCTTAAAAAAGAGGATCTGATCCTCCGTATTATGCAGGCAGAAGCCGAGCGGCGAGGACTGGAACTCAGAGGTGGAGTTCTGGAAGTGATGAACGAAGGGATGGGTTTCCTGCGCGCCGAGCATTACCTTCCAGGTCCGAACGACATCTATGTCTCCCAATCCCAAATCCGCCGGTTTGGACTCCGAACGGGAGATATGGTTGTCGGTCAGATTCGCCCTCCGAAAGAGTCGGAGAAATATTACGGTCTTTTAAGGGTTGAATCGATCAACGGCCTTGACCCCGAAGAATCGAAATCGCGCCCGCGTTTTGTACGTCTCACCCCAATCTTCCCGGAAGAAAGATTTGATTTGGAGACGGATCGCTACACCTTTACTACCAGGTTGCTCAACCTTATCGCTCCAATTGGCAAGGGTCAGAGGGGACTTATCGTCTCCCCTCCCAAAGCTGGCAAGACGACAGTGCTGAAACAGATTGCCAATGCCATTTCACTCAAGTACCTCAGCGTCCACCTGATGGTTGCTCTAATCGGAGAGCGACCGGAAGAGGTGACCGATATGGATCGTTCAGTTGATGCTGAAGTCATTGCCTCTACTTTTGATGATCCGGTCACGTCGCATGTGAAAGTGGCCGAAATGGCGCTGGAACGGGCTAAGCGTCTTGTTGAGTGTGGGCGAGATGTCGTGATCCTCATGGATTCGATCACTCGACTTGCTCGGGCCTATAACTTGATGGTTGCACCCTCGGGAAGGACCCTGTCCGGTGGTCTCGACCCAGCCGCACTCTACCCGCCGAAACGTTTCTTTGGTGCCGCACGAAATCTGGAAGAGGGTGGCTCGCTCACAATCATCGCGACCTGTCTGGTGGATACAGGTTCCCGAATGGATGATGTGGTCTATGAGGAGTTCAAAGGGACCGG
>JAGLGG010000128.1 GCA_023144145.1 Anaerolineales bacterium
CCAGACATCACACCAAGAGTATGGCTTATACGTAGGATGTATTCCCACATGGTTGCATCTCCTCCGAATGGGGCTGGAATGGATATTGGTGCTGCCACAGAAGCCATTCTTCAACGGCTGGCGCAATCGGAAGACAACCTCGAATTTTTGGAAAATCTCACGGAAGAATGATCACAATTTACATTCGGCGAATCGCTATTTGGATTCGTCCAGTGAGCCCGTTCCTTATCGCCTCGTTAGCGATTTTGGCTGCCATTTGGGCAGTTCGTTTGAACGTAGTAGAGAGCTCTGATATCCCATTCGAAGTAGTAGAAACAGATCCTTCCCCTACGGTTGAATTCGTCATCGAACTGCCGGCTATTAAACATAATCCCTCGGATGCCGATATTAGCAGACTATCAACCTTGAACACTATTTTCCCGGATCGCCCTCGAATGGACGTAGTCCAATATACAGTGAAGCCGGGAGATTCGGTTTTTGGTATTGCAGAACTGTTTAACTTGGAGCCAGAAACTGTTCTCTGGGGGAATTATGAGGTCCTGAATGACGATCCCCACCTTCTGAAACCCGGGCAGAGTCTAAACCTTTTACCCGTCGATGGAACCTATTATCAATGGCAGCAAGGTGACACGATTGAAGAGCTAGGTGAGTTATTTGGGGTTGATCCACGTGAGATTGTGGATTGGCCTGGGAACAAACTTAATCCCATTGAACTTGAGATTGAGGAAGGCCATTGGCTCGTTATCCCCAACGGACGGAGAACCTTCCAACAGTGGTTCGTTCCAACCATTGCACGGGGGAGCGCGGGAGTCGGAAGAACCTACGGTCCAGGTGGCTGTAGTGGAGACTATTCATCCGGGTTAGTTGGAACAGGTGGTTTCATTTGGCCGACCACATCATACATAGTATCCGGAAATGATTACTGGTCGGGTCATCTGGCAATCGATATAGGTGTACCCGTTGGTGCACCGATTTTTGCAGCGGACAGTGGGGTAGTGGTTTTTGCAGGTTGGGCTTATGGTGGATACGGCAACATGGTAATGATCGATCATGGCAACGGTTGGCAAACGCTCTACGCTCACTTAAACCAAGTGAATGTGGGATGTGGTCAAAATGTTATTCGAGGGTCAACTATCGCAGGCGCTGGGTCAACGGGTAATTCCACCGGGCCACACCTACACTTCGAAACTCGTTATCTGGGTGGCTTTGTAAATCCCAGGTACGTACTCCCGTAAACTTGACATAATTACACACCTTGACGATGGAATAGTCGGCTGATATGATCTGGCCGGAACAACCGGAATCAATCAACCATTTGCTTCATGCACTAATTCGCATTCCATATTTTGGACCGATTTGCACCTAATCTTCAATCGGAGACTCCTCTTAATGCCAGACCAGGATGACAAGCAGGGCACACTTCCTGAGAATAAGAGCGACGATCAAACGGATACGAGCCCTCAAGGGGCTTCCACTGCTCGGAGGATGACACGAGCGTTGGGGGGGATCATTGGGCTGGGGATGATTGTTGCCACCGTTGTTTGGTTAGCACAATCAGATAGCCCCCTCTCTCAGAATGCCAACCCAACAGCAAATATAAGGGAAATAAATTCAGAAGAGTTGCTCGCGTCTGCTCTATTGCCGATCGAGCTTGAACAACTGCCCCCATTTTCTCTAGATTTGTCGGTCAATCTAAACCAAGTATCCAGGTCGAAAGACCTTCATACAGAATTTCTAAGTCGACCGAGGATTGAGATCTTGAAATATGAAATCCG
>JAGLGG010000129.1 GCA_023144145.1 Anaerolineales bacterium
TTCAAATGGAGATCTGAATCGTTGGTCCAGCTAACTTGATAGCTCGTTAGGTACATGGAGATGCTGTTGTTATTATAAATATTCATGTAGAACTTCCACAGCCGGTCCGGGCTCGATCTCTGTTTGTTAACACGAACAATATTGTATTGAATATTCGCGCAGTAGTTCGGTGGAGAAGTCGGCGGTGGTAGTGTTGCTGTATTCGTCGGCGGCGGCTGCGTTGGCTCTGAGGTTGGTGTCGCTGAAGGAGCAGGAGTAACGGATGGCGATGGTGTATCCGAGGGCGCTGTTGTTGAAATGCTAGGCGGCTGCGTTGGAGTTAGAGTCTGGTATTGTGTCTCATATGGTGAAGACGTCGGTGCACTTGTAGATGAAGGTATTTCAGTCGAGCTTGAGGCTGTCGTCGGGTTTGGATCACTAGTTCCTGCTGGCTCTTCGGTAATAAATGGCGCTTCAGTGGGCGGTGGATTGCTCCCTGAATCCTCCGTGGGATCAGTTTCTTCCGGCGGTAGCTGTGCGACAACGATAGGCGGCACCTCTTCCTCAACCCACGTCGATGACACCTCTACCGGATCGTTGTAATTCTCATCCGTATTCTCATAATTTTCACGATCCAAACGAATTTCTTCAATAATTTCGCTTCTAAAACCTGTGATGGGAAGATATTGCCAAGGACCGTATTCCGCAGACAGGTTCGAGTCGCTTTCGGCCAACGCAATACTGGATGATGTCAACAGAGCTAGTTGGCTGCACCCAAATAAAATGAGAACTACCACTGGGAAGACGAGCAACATCTGCGAGAATTCGCGAAGTTGATAAAAGGGATCAGATTCTGCGACTTCTAGGGGGATGCCTTCTCGAAGCCGATCAATAAACTGTTTGTCGTCCAATGTCGCTATTACCAATCCATGCCCGTCATCTATCCACCAATGACAAAATACTCTTGATGACGAAAACCATTAAAAAATCTGTAACTGATTACAGACCCTCCACCAATACTATGGCAAAAAACCACTCAATTAAGATATGGGACTTCTTTCCCATTCAGAAGCTTATACACTGGTACTCGATCGAGATGATCCTGACAATTTAATGTCATTCTGAGAAGGTCTGACGGGGCATTCCAGCCCCGTCAGAGTGACGAAGAATCTCGTTGCTCACGGGCGAGGGCCTTTCTCAACGGAAAACGAGATTCTTTAACCTCGAGCGAAGCGAGAGGCATACGCTTCGGCTCAGAATGACAGCCCATCGTATTCATCGTGACTAACCACTTGTGACGAAAGCGCAATTAGAAAGGCTTGGTCTTGAAAGGAATTTTCAGCGAGGGGGTTGATGATCACTCAATTGCAAAGGGTTGAGCGCAGATCGAACAAAAACCCGTGCATGTTTAGAACTCAAAGGGCTTTGATGAAAGTAGTGACAAATATACTATTGACTAAATGTCTATAGCGTTATATTCTCTATGCAAAGTGAGTTAGGAAATCATTTTCTATGCATCGAAGAGGACGTGGTCGAGGTAAACGACGAAGAAGAGTACTCCAATTCCTTCAACCTTGCCTGTTGCTTCTCCTGCAACGTGGCGAAGCGCATGGATATGCACTTCTGGCGGAATTGGAGCGTTTTGGCTTCAACCCCGAGAGATTGGACCCTACATTGGTATACCGTGCCTTGCGTGAGATGGAAGAGGTAGAAATGGTGGAATCACATTGGGACGAGGAAAGTCAAGGACCGCGCCGAAGGGTCTATACCATCCTTCCCGAAGGCAGAGAGCAACTCTCGGTATGGATCGAGGATTTGCGACGCACTCGAAATGAAATTGATCACCTTCTGATGGAATTTGAGGATCAGAACGATGAGGATGCTGTATAAGGAAGCCCTTTGTGCAGGCGACACTGCTGTTCCAGTGTCCTTGCACATCTGATAAGAAGTTATGGATTTGGAAGGAGATTTCCATGAGGACATTTAAATGCTTCAGTTGCAATCATACCTGGCAGCTTGCCTTTGGCACAGGTGGTCCCGGTATTGGACTGACCTGCCCTGAATGTGGAACCAATAATATCCACCGCGATCAGCGTGGCCAAGGTGGTGGTCGTAGACAGCGATCTGGTTTAGAGATGCGGGGTGGTGCTTGGACTCGGGGCGACGGGCTAGGGCGAGGTCGCCGGCAAGGTGGAATGCGTGTCAACCAAGGAACGGAAGACTAGCCACTTTCTTCTTTAGGAGTGAAGAGATCTATGGGGCTCACCAACGATTTGATAACCAGCCTTCCACATGGAGAGATCGCAGAGGTATTAATCGGTCTTCATTGGACGGCTGTTGTCGCCGAGGTGGAAGGCCGGCGGAGCTGTGGATTAAGTTCTACTATCGAAAGTCCACACCTGCATGGTGGTGGTGCGCAGGTTCCTCAGGCCGGCCAGTTAGCAACCCTTTCAGGGCATGAGCTGGCTGCCTTAGCCTTAGATGAAGAGCGGCTCACATTGGCGAGTGTGGGAGTGGCAGCGATTAACGCCCTGCTCCCACTGCCGCAAGCGCAAGCCTTGCACGAGATTAATGCCGAGCACGTTCTGGTCAGACTCGGGACTGCGAAACGAATTGCCCTCATTGGTCATTTTCCCTTTGCATCGAGACTAAAAGAGCATGCTGGCGAACTTGTTGTGCTCGAACGCAATCCTAGAGGTGGTGAACTACCTGCTGAAGCGGCAGACCAGGTTCTACCCCAATCTGAGGTTGTTGCTATCACTGGAATGGCCCTGGCAAACCACACGCTTGAACATCTACTAGAAATGTGCTCACCAGATGCCACGATCATGATCTTGGGCCCAAGCACTCCACTGAGTCCGGTGATTTTTGATTATGGGGTGGATTTAATTTCTGGTTCAATCGTGGATGCGATCGA
>JAGLGG010000013.1 GCA_023144145.1 Anaerolineales bacterium
AAAACATGGCGTTGCGCAATAAAGAACAATTGCGTTGGAGGTCGTGGATCATAGTTTTCTAGTTGAAAGTTGATGGCCGATCGCGGATTGCCGGGTATGGAAACCCGGCCTCCTGTTGGGCAGAATTCTCCCTCAAGGGGGAGGAGATATAGCAACCTCCCCAGAATACCTCAACGTTGGAGGCTGAAGGAATTTTCTTAAATTGATGAGGGTGGATCTCACATTAAGGTAAGCTGTTGCGGTTTTTCTTCATCTTGCTCAAAGTTCCTAGATCCGAACCACTTCTCAAGCGCCACGCCTCCATCAAAAACATCATTGGCTTCCATCGGAAATCCTCCCTTGTCAATCAAGGCTTGATTTCCTTCGGGAATTTGCTCGCCAACTTTAACGAAAAGTGGCGTCCACTTATGGCGTAAATTCTCGGTCGCACCTGTCCAGGTACCCCCCTTGTTCAAGGTTGAGTTTATGACCAGGGCCCAAGTACTGAGTGCATATATGTGCTTGTTGCGCGCCATGGCGTTGCCAACGTTGAAACCGGCATCGGGATCGAATGCCGATAGTAGTGCCAACCTCATATCGCCTATTGCATCACGATACCGTTTGGATCGCGCCACCGTCATCAAACTGTTCCCCAAAACGCCAACCACCTCACCACCCTCATCAAGCGCAGCGGTCATCGCTTCCCGGTCAACTCCTCTTGCACCGCCAGAGATAACCTGAATACCTTGCTTGGCACAGAGAACTGCAACCTGATTGGTGAAGTAAAGCCCCTCCTCATCTACATCTCTCGATCCAATGATTGCTAAACCCCCTTTTGCGAGAAGGTCCTGATTGCCAGCACCATATAAGAGAGGCGGGGCATTTTGCTTCAGTTTTATTTTAAGATATTGAGGGTATGCTTCGTCACTGCGTCCAATCAACCACAACCCGTTGTTCGTCCATGATTCAAGTGCTAGAGCCATAGAAGCGCCACGGTTTAATAATGCTTCAATTCGGTCAAGATCAAGTTTCTTGGGAGGTAGATCCTCGCGCATCGGATGAATACCCAGGGATAGGAGATCAGCGGGTCTAAGCTCGCGGTCTAACAACCATGAAGCGAGCAAGTTATATTCCGATGGAGTCAAGGGCTCATTCGACAATTGTCTCTGTGCGCCAAATCGCCCACAGAGTAATAGCGTCGTTTGAGTATCTTCAGGAATTTGGAGCGTCATCTCTACCTTTCCCGTTCAACCTGTTTTCACCGAGGCCAATGCAAACGGATACACTTTCCCGCTCCCGGCGCCTCGGAGTAATGCGCTCGCAATCGTAAACGTCCAACGTGAGTCTACCAAGTCGTTGACTAGCAATACTAGTCCACGGATGCCCTTCCACAATTTTATTTCGAAAGCTCCATCCAAGTTTATAACCTGGTGATGGCTGTTTTGCATTAGTTTTTGGGGTTCTGTCGGGCGCTTCTTTCCGATTGTCTCAACAAAGGGTAAGCCAAGTGCCTCGGCCAATCTCCTGGCTAGATCAGTGACGAGGGTAGGATGTGTCAGAGAGGGTATACAGGTAACCCAAGTGGGAAAGGGTTTAGGGCGCCATCGATTCTGGATCAGATCAGCCGAAGGTTTTATCAGCACATCATCAAATCGACCATCAACTTGTTTTCCTCGCCGAACAAGATCTCCCCAACCCACATCCCCCCATATGCACAATGTCCGGCCTTTCTCAGGAAGGAGTTTTGGATCGATCCTGCCACTCCACCCTTCTACCATCTTGATGCCAGCCGGCCACTGCCTTCGAGGTTCAATGTTTATTTCATCGCCCCTAAGGAACTGGGTCACCTCTCGAATGAGTGTCTCTGATACCCCTTCCGGAATTAATGGTTGCCCCGCGCAGTTTGCACAACGACCGCAGGGTTCTGCAGAAGGGTCATTCAACTCTCGACGAAGGAACGCCATCAGGCATTCAGTTGTCTGTATATAATCCATCATCTTGGTTTGTTCTAACTTACGTATCCGGGTTATCTGATCAATCTTTTCTTGATCGGGCACATAGGTTACCGGGTTCATAACCCAACGCGACCCCTGTTTGCTCACTGGCGCAGGGGATTTTACTGCAAGCAGCTTCAAGACTTTTTCAATTTGGTTATATCTAAGGTTCAGACGGCGTTGCATCATCGGTATTGAGAGGCCACCTTCTGCAGCCTTAAGCTCAGCCAACACTTCACCTGTGTGGGCCTCGGGAGGAAAAGCAGATTGTATGAAGTAATCGGTTATATCCTGGTCACCATCGCCGCTGAGCAAAATGCCGTAGGCTTCGTCGACTGCACGGCCAGCCCGCCCTACTTGCTGATAGTAGTGAACTACTGAACCGGGGCGTTGAAAGTGAATCACAAAACCAAGATCGGGTTTGTCGAAGCCCATCCCCAACGCGGTCGTTGCGACAAGTGCTTTGACCCGGTTTTCTAACAATCGATCCTCGAGAAGTACGCGCCGCTCACTTGCGAGCCCGCCCCAATAGGCTTCAGCATCAATCCCTTTTGACTGCAGCCAGGAGGCAAGGCGCTGAGCATCACGGATTGTTAGCGTGTAGATGACACCACTGCCGGGGAGGGAAGGCAACTTTTCAGCCAACCAGGCCATTCTTCCGGCTTTGCTCGGGAGGGATATGTTTTGGAGTCGAAGGCTCTCGCGGGCTAATGCCCCCCGCATGACACTTAAGTGCGGGCCAAGCTGCTTTACCACATCCTCAACTACTCGGTCGTTTGCTGTTGCGGTGGTCGCAAGAACGGGGATTTTTGGCGGTAAAGCTTGTAGGACACGGACCACGCGAAGGTAATCCGGTCGGAAATCGTGGCCCCAATCAGAGATGCAATGAGCTTCGTCAACAACAAAGAGACCAATCTTATCTGAGATAGTCTTTAACCATCGCTCACGAAAGTTTTCGTTCGCTAGTCTCTCGGGGGAAATGAGCAGTATGTCCACCTGATCTGCGAACAACTCCTTACGAACCTTCTCCCAATCATCCTGATTACTTGAGTTAATCGTTGCCGCGCGAATTCCAATCCGTTTAGCCGCTATAAGCTGATTGCGCATAAGGGCCAGCAATGGCGATATAAGAAGTGTGGGTCCCGCACCACGATCACGTAGGATCCGAGTAGCCAGGAAATATATGACACTCTTACCCCAGCCAGTTCTCTGAACGATGAGCAGTCGTTTACGCTGCTCGGTTAATGCTTCAATCGCTTTCCATTGGTCATCACGGAACTCAGCAGTTGGGTCATCGAGAGAAATTCGCAGGAGATCTAACACGCTGTTATAAAGATCGGGAGGAGTGGAGGTTGGACTTCCCGTTGTTGGAGGAGCTTCTTGATGTTTCCTTCCTGTGGGTTTCTGATCGGCCTTGGGCGTTTCACCGTTTACTTGGGTAGCGAAATCCTTTTTACCTTCCACTCGTTTATGTTTTGATACCGATGGGTTTTGACCGGATTCCTTTTTCTCCTTATCACAAAACGCCTTCACAATTTCAATGATCTTCTCCCCGTATTTCTCCGCCTTAACTTTACCGATTCCATTGATTCTTAACAGCTGCTCGAAGTTTCGGGGACGCTTAAATACAATATCAACAAGCGTACGATTGTAAAAAACTATAAAGGCAGAAACATCCTCCCTTTTAGCCATTTCCAGACGATATGCGCGCAGTTCCTCGTAAAGAGCGCAATCGTTCCCTTGAAGAGCCTCTGGCTTCAGTTGTGTGGCTTCTTTTTTCTTCTCAGACATCTTCTTTAGTTGCCGATAGGCGACTCATCCCAGACGCAGCTTCATAATTAGTCTCTCTTTACTGCTTTGTCAGAAAAACCTAAGTTAGAATCAAATAATTTCACAATTGCCTCAATTGTAGCACATATGTTCGATTTTTCAGTCTAACTATGGGATGAGGCGTAAGCCAGCAACTGTAAAATGACGGTCGAAGGCGAAGGCTTCTTCTATCTCAAGCTCCTGCATTACCGCAAAACTGACCGCATCCACAAGGCTAAAATCCTGGTCCTTGTACTTGCGCAGGATCTCACCCGCCTGATCCTCTAGAGCCCTATCCGAGAAAATGACCTTCAGGCGAACGCTCTCACGAGTGGAACGCAAAAAACGCATGGCGGGGTCGTATCCACCTGTGCGCCGAATGATGGTGTATACCTCGGTGATGACCAGATTGGTTGTGACCAGATTGACGCGCTCTTCCACCAAGGTACGAAACTGGCCCTTGGCTACCACGTGATACTTATCGCGAGTGTCGCTCAAGGCAATCCATGCGCCTGAATCTACAAAGACCTCACGATTCACGGTTGTTCTCATCCACTATGATATCGGTTAGAACTTCATCGTGCCGTTCGGCGAGATCCCCGACACCGGAGTCATACACACCGACGATGTCCATTAAAGCGTCTTCCCCAGGAGGAAGATCATGGAGTAACTTGTCAACCCCTTCCCTCACCAGCGCAGCCATCGACTTCCCACGCCTCTCGGCGATGGATCTCAATGCTCTCTCTTGATCCTCTCGCAAGTAAATCTGCAGAGGTTTCTTTTTCTTGGTGGCCATATTGATATCCTTAAGTGATGTAGGAATACTATATATTATAAAAAGTGATGTATACATTGTCAATGTTACTTTTGTTGAGGTTCAATGGAGAAGAATGATGAGTTAACAATAATTGAGACTGGAGATTGGCAATTTATCAATCAGTATAAATCGTCACCCCTCATGGCTGGCTTCTTTCTCCTCCTTCGGGCTACTACGTCTGGAACTTGACATATTTCCATTGTATGAACCGCCAGGCTTCTTAGGCATAACATATCCGACTCCAGGAACAGTGATGATATGAATAGGATGTTTTGGGTCATCCTCGATTTTTTGTCTAAGACGACACAGTGATACCCAAAGTATCGATTTTACGTTCCTGTAGCCTGATCCCCATACCGACGCAAGCAGCTCTTCATGTGTAAGAATCTTTCCCATCGACGCTGCCATCGTTGCCAAAACTTTAAATTCAATTACAGATACTTCAATTTCATTCCCTGCTTTAAGCACTCTAAATGCTTCAGTATCAACAATCAGATCGCCTTGTTGGAACCTAGCGCCATTGTGCTCAAGATCAGACCTATTAGATCTTCGCAACATCGCCCGCACACGGGCCAGGAGTTCTACTGACGAGAAAGGCTTTACGATGTAGTCATCCGCACCTGCATCGAAACCCTCTAAAATATCGACTTCCTCACCTTTTGCCGAGAGAATGATAATCGGAATTGAAGAAAATTCACGCACATGCCTGGCTACCGTAAATCCGTCCATTCCTGGCATCATGATGTCTA
>JAGLGG010000130.1 GCA_023144145.1 Anaerolineales bacterium
CTAACAAAAGGTCAGAAAGTGATTGACCTTGGATGCGGTTCGGGAATATTAAGTATCGCAGCCGTCCATTTAGGCGCTTCCGAGGTTCTCGCTCTTGATATTGACGCCAATGCAGTCAAAGTTACCCAAGAGAATGTGGAGGTAAACTCCGTGAGCCATGCGCTAACAATCCGTCAGGGCTCCTTAGAGAATATATTAACAGACTTAGGCTCTCAAACATCATCAACGGATTTACTGGTAGCGAACATCCTCGCCAAGGTTCTTATCGATCTCATCCATAACGGATTAGACAAAGCGATCAAACCCGGCGGCCTGCTGATATTATCCGGAATCCTTGATCACCAGGCGAAAGAAGTGATGCAAGTCGCCCAGGGGCATAATTTGGACCCACTCGAGACCTATGAAATTCATGACTGGCGAGCGCTGGTTCTTAAAAGGAAATCGCCCCGTTAGAGGGCGATTTCTTGCTTGTGTATTCAGCGTAATTATGTTTCGGAGGGAACTCGGCGACTTCCCTTCTTAAAGCGATAGGTGATTCTTCCCCTGGTCAGGTCATAGGGGGAAAGCTCTACCCTTACCCTATCCCCCAATAGAATCCGGATATAGTACTTCCGCATTTTTCCCGAAAGGTATGCAAGCACCTTGTGGCCGTTTTCGAGCTCAACACGAAACTGGGTTGATTTTAATGCTTCAGTAACCACGCCTTCAACTTCTATCTTCTCTTCCTTCTTAGGCATTATGTCTCCAAGGGCTTCCTTACAGCCCTTCACCTGCACACCCACAAACTTACGGGGTACTCTGCCAAAGCCTAGGTGTCAGTTGTGGAATAAGATCCAGCAATCGACATTCCCCTATTGCCCCTATCCTTAATCTCGTCTAGAGGCAAATTTTCTTTGACGCCGTTTAAGTCTGCGGATTGCCTTCTTTCGTTGGATCCTTCGCAATTCGCTCTTCGATACAAACCATCGTTTTCTGCGTACAGTGCTAAGAATGCCACTCTTCGCAACTTTCTTTCGAAATCGCTTGAGCAATTGATCCTGGCTCTCATTCGGCCGGAGGATCACCGTTGCCATACTAACTCACCTCCATTCAACTTCAACAATATCATTCAAAAAATATGTCTGATAAATCCTTATGTTTCTTCTACGGTCGCTGGCACCGCAACCAGTTCTTCATCTGCAACCATCTCTAAATTCATCCGTTCCTTTTCCCGATCAAAGCTAAGCACGCGAACCCGAACGTGCATGCCTTCCGGCGGTAAAGTATACCCTAATGTTGACCGAACAAGGCCCTCAATTCCATCTTCAATTCCTACATAAATACCGCTTGAAGCCTGTCTAGTAACTTTTCCGTCTAGCACCATTCCCGCTTCGATTCTTTCTGCAGCTGTTTTCCATGGATTTGGCTGTAATCGTTTAAGGCTTAACCCAATACGATTGGCAGCATAATCTAAGTGCAGAATCAGTGTGTCAACTTCCTGCCCAACTTGTAGCAATTGGCCCGGGTTATCAACGCGTTTCCATGAGAGCTCGGAGATATGGATCAAACCATCCGCTCCACCGATATCCACAAAGGCTCCAAACTCGCGCAGGCTGGTAACAACACCTTTGCGCACTTCACCCTCATTCAAAGACTTTATAATCTCTGATTTTCTCTCCTGCCGCCACTGGCGGACCGCCTTTCGCTCTGACAAAACCAGCCGATGCCGCTGCGGATCTACTTCCAAGACTTTAAACGGCAACTTCTTTCCAACGATCTGCTCTAAGTATTCAGCGCGCTCACCTTGATCAAGCCCTCTGGGCAGCTCGCTGAGATGTGAGGCGGGGACAAAGCCCCGCAACCTGCCAAAGGGGACAATTAGACCCCCGCGGTTGAAACTGATTGATGTTGCTTCGAAGATGTCGTCATTCTCCAACAGCTTCTTCGCTTTCAGCCAATCTCCGCTTTCGCGTGCTTGTGCAATAGAGACAATAAGATTTCCATCTTGATCCACCGGATCCACGACCATCACGGCGATCTCATCCCCAATTTCCAATTGAGCTTCGTCATCTGGCAGGCGCTCTAGATCGGATCTTGGGATCACCCCATCACGCTTCAGTCCAAGGTCAACAATCACCCCAGAATCACCTATCGAGATGACATGACCCGTCATCAGGCCACCTCTTTGGCTGGTGCCCAGGGCGTTAACTTGTGTGAGGAAAAGCTCGTAGTCCTTAGCGTCAGTCATCGTCAATTCCCATCACCCTTTGAAACGTGATCCTCAAAGTAAGTTGTAAAATGAAAAAGCCTGATCTCGCGATCACACAATGACCAGGCCACTGATGCCTACCGACGCCATGTACAAATTAACGAATACTTACCCTACTAGCGCACCCCTTTTCCGATAAATAACGGTCTTTATAGAGGCCTGCGAACGACCTAGATTATACCGACACCAAAAGTGCTTGTCAATCATCACCTTTAAGTGGCCAGTAAGTTTAGTTTTTTGGCTTAATTTCGTGTGATGGGAAATGCTTATTCCGGTTCGTCCAGCAGGACCTTTTCAATTCCCCTATCGGTCTCCCAAGGGTAAACGATATGAGCATCGGTAATTGCAGCATAGCTATCAGGGTGTGCTTGGGAGAAAAGGCTGCGATGGGGGTTGAAATGTAATACACATGTGTGTGGGATCCCGCCTGCCGCGGAGATGCGATTCTTCACAGCCGTGATTGTGCGGCCGGAGCCCCAAACGTCATCAACGACGAGCAACTGCCGTCCGGTAATCAAGGAATTATCAGGAAATTGTACAAATTCTGGCCAGGCTAGTAATTTCGCAGCTTCCCTTTCACTCTCAAATGGAAAATCAACCGCTGCAGTTAGCACTTCTTCGATGTCTAATTTCTCGCATAACATGCCCCCCGGAATTATGCCTCCTCGAGTGATAATGACCATTGCATCGAATTCGACACGAAATTGCGGGATCAGATGGTCAATCAACCGTCCAACTTCATCCCAAGAGAGGAGCTCTCTACGAGTTGCCATTCTGCGCCATCCAAATTCTAGAATAAATAATTAAGTATCAGCCTGCAAGCTTACATAATAGCATCATGGAGGTCTGTAGACAATATAGAAATGTGTGAACAGCCCCAATTCAGTCCATGGAGGTGGATGCGCGACGAATTATTCAAGACTCTTGAACATATTTAAGAACTCATCCCACTCTTCCTTGAAAAAATGAATTGTTGCCAAGCCCAATTCGATATGGAATGTTTCTTCTCCATCAGCTTCCTGGGCCGACCATATGATGTAATTCGGCGTTTCTGCTATCGTGTTGGTCCTGATTTCATTTTCTTCAGCCATTAAATTCTCCTCTTTCGTGCAACAGATGTAATACTGATCGACGGAACAGGGCGCAATAAATTGGGCCCCTACAGTGCACTGTCATGACATTTCAGCAGCCCGGGCTCCCAACGCCCGGGCTTTGGGGCGACTGGCTCGTGATTAATCACGCGTGCCCCATAGTTTCACATTGCGAAAATGTGGACCTCGCTCTGAATAACACCTAATCCTATAAACAACCTCTACTCGAAGACCTCTAAAACCTCCATTAACACCCTCAAACTCAAGCCCGAATGCACCTCCGTATCCAATTCAGGGATGTGATAGCGACGCTCGAGTTGATTAGCTTCAAGTTCAATGCCCTCAACTGCTTCTTTCAATATCACGCTCATTTTGCCTTGGCGCTCTTGATCCCATCCCCTGACAACGCTCGTCCAATTGATCTTGTAAGCAAACTCCGAACGATTTTCTTCCGGCTCTTGAACACCTTGGATTAATCGCCGAAGAGACTCTCTAACTGAGGTCATTAGAGCGACCTCCGAAAAAACCATTCCAAAATAGGATCATGCTCGATTGAAGATTCTGAACCTGGCTCATCGTTCACTTACTCACCTTGGGACCTCGCCCGTGTGCGCCTGAAGAATCTTACCAAAGCGGGTTCAGGCTGTTCTGGAGGTTCATCAATTGGTGGGTCCCATGGTGATTGATCCGTCATTTTGCGAAAGATATACCGCCCCAACAACACTATTGATGCCACAATGGGTGCAGCCAGGAGAAGCCCCAGTGCGCCGGCCAGAACTGCACCCAGCAATGTGGCAATAAGAACAATTGCAGGAGGAAGGCCGAGGGATGTGCCTAGTATTCTGGGGATAAAGAAATAGTCAACGAATTGATTTAATAAAATAATAAATAGGATCACCAAGGCTGCATAGGCTCCAGGTGCTAATCCAAACCAATTCGATGGTTGTACTAATGCAACTACCCCAGCCAAGATTCCCGCAACTAGTGGACCCAAGAAGGGGATAAACCTTGCCAGACCACCAATAACACCTAGGCCCAAAGAAAATCTCATTCCCAATGCAGACATTATTAACCAAAATAGTACTCCTGTTACGAGAACGATGACTAGTTGTCCTCCTAAGAAGGATTTCCACAGCCTGGATAATGCGCCTCGAAGCCGAGCGATGTCGTATTCATATCCAGGGATCACAAAACCAACAAATGTTTGTCGTAAGCGGGCGTTGTCCAATGTCAGGAAGTAAGCGACGACCAAAACAATTAAGGATCCTACAACGGTCTCTATGGCGACTGATGACACGCTCAGCAAAACTGCACTTACACTTGAAAAGAGCAGATCAATATAGCCTGCCGCTTGTTCGAACAGGGTCACTGTGTCAAACCGAGAAAAATCAAGAGCCAACGGTCCGACTTGAAGGCCATGCTCGATCACGGTCTCTAATTGCTCCGGGAGTTCGGTGAAAAAGTCTTGGGTTAGATCAAATAACGACTGTAATTGTTGCGCGACCGCGAGGCCTAAAGCAGTAAAAACTACGATTAACACCATTAACAGAAATAGAAAGGAAATATTTGTTGCGACTGCCCATGAGAATTTGGCTATGCGTTCGATAAATCTAACAAGCGGAGTCATCAAGAAATAAACGATGATTGAGACGACGAGTATTCCTGCAAAGGATCTGATTCTAAATAAGAATACAGCCAGCAGAAAGAAGCCAAATAAAGCCACGAGCATTTTTGTGGATATGTGCCATTGAGGGGAAGATTCTTTAGGATTCTGACTCATTCGTCTTGCACAACCTTTTCTGAAGTTCTACGTTGTTCAAACCACCCTCGCATCCTGCGAAAAATTGCGAATCGCTGCCGTTGAGGAGGTGGAACAAGTATCGGATCTGGGGGTTTTCCCAACCCTACTATTTTGCGGTAGAAGTAGCCTAACCACAACCGCATTGTTGCTACCGTAGGTGCTGCAAGCATTACGCCTAATACGCCCGCTAAAAGTCCCCCTGCAAGCGCCGCAAGGAGTACGATTAAAGGGTTCAGATTCAAACTATGTCCAATGATTCTTGGCACCAAAATGTTATTCTCGACTTGTTGGATGATCACGAATACGCCCAA
>JAGLGG010000131.1 GCA_023144145.1 Anaerolineales bacterium
CCTGCTTCAAAGCACCCGCGACAGTTAAATTGTTTGGGATGAAATATTCCCCAACGCCTGATGGTACAAACGGTCGTGTCTGTGACCCCTCTGAAGGGGGGGATTCTGGCCGAGCGATGGGTTGATCTTCAACTTTTGTCTTGCTGGTAGGAGCAGGTTTGGTCGACGCTCCTGCTAAACTGTTGAGCTCTTTCAATTGAGTTCTGGTTATTGGACCTTTCAAATAAGCCATTGCCCAGCGTGTGTGAAAGATCTGAGGCCCTTTTTCATGCACATTGTGCAAGAGGAACACCCGTTTCCTTAGGCCTGAAATAGTTTTATCCGCATCGGATCGATTAAATCCACCCTTTTCACCGGCTGCGGATTCGAGTCCATCCAATAATCGTGCCTTATCTTGTTCAGTCTGCAATCTGCCGATAAACCATGTCCCCGCGTTGCTCAACGCCTTATAGTCAAGGTCGACGGGGTTCTGGGTTGTCAATAAAAGCCCTAATCCAAATGCGCGCGCCTGCTTAATTAGTCTGATTAGGGGCGATTTAGAAGGCGGCTGCTTAACTGGCGGAAGGAACCCCAATACTTCATCAAAATATACCAGTGCACGTAATGAAGATGATCCGGATTGTCCACGCATCCAACCTTCTACCGCTGAAAGAAAAAGAGTGACAAAAAACATCCGCTCTTCATCAGATAGGTGAGCGAGATAGAAAATTGAATGGCGCGGTTTGCCATTTTCGTTCCAGAGAAGGTCTTTAGGATCCAACGGCGTCCCCTCCGTCCAGGCTTGAAAGGAGGGTGAGGCTAGAAAACCGTTGATTGCCACTGCTAGTTCGAAGCGGTCGTCCTGCGGAAAGAATTGATCAACATCGAGTGCGCCTAATTCATCGAAAGGTGGTTTTTGAATCTGTCGTATCAATTCTGTAATATCCAGATCTTTCTGCGTGCTCCATGATCTTTCAAAAATATTCGCCAGCAGGATATGTTCCCTTGACCGCATTGGGTCAGCTTCAATCCCTACCAAGCCCAGGATGGCAGTCACGGTGCTTGAAATTCTCTCACGCAGCAAGTCTCGGTTCTCCTCCCACGAGATGGATGGTGCCTTTAGTGAGGCCATAATGCTGATAGGCAATCCAGCATCTGATCCTGGGGTGTAAATTGCGTATTCAACTGAGTTCCGTACTTGCTCGATGCGCTCAGAACCAATCCCCCATTTCGCCAATCCACTTTTCCACAGGCTTGATGCATCAACCGCCAATTGTTCAACCGTCTTTCCATCTCTTCTAGCCTCGTCAGGGTCTACCCATGGTTGAAAATCTTGTGGCGACAAATTCGGAAAGTGAAGCAACAGGTTGGTGATATCACCTTTTGGATCGATCACCAATGCAGGAATCCCGTTTAGCGCAGCTTCCTCCAGAATATCGATACACAGTCCGGTTTTTCCCGACCCTGTCATACCCACAACCACCCCGTGCGTGGTGAGGTCGTCCGGATCGTAGAGAGTGTTTGCTTCACCCATTTCACCGGCCTGAAGGTCATACTCCTTGCCAATGAAGAATTTCCCGCCATATTCTTGAGTTGTCATATCTCGCTCCATAAAAATGCTTTAAGGGAATCCGTAATCTAACCTATGGCTGTGCTTGCTCATACAGCCGTTCAAATTCTATCAAGAACTGCCCTGCAAAAGCTGGATCATGCACAATGATAGTATTTTCGTCATTCTTGTCCTCAGCACTGCGCGTGAAATTGTAGGACCCCAGAATGACAATGTTTGAGTCGATGATGATTACTTTATGATGCATTAAATTCGAGTTGCCGTCCAGACGAATATCCAAGCCGCCTGCGATTAAGTCCACAACATCAGATCCCATCGAGCCCACCTGAGATGTTTCAACAACGGCCCTTATTTCAACATTCCTCCGATGAGCATTCCGTAATGCATCACTGATGAGATCGGATGTGAG
>JAGLGG010000132.1 GCA_023144145.1 Anaerolineales bacterium
TCTGGGGAAAAATATGTCTCGACGATTCTGCCCTCTATTTCAATTTGTGGGTACGGTGTATCCGAAATGGAGGAAGCACCAAATCTTTTCTGAATAAACATTTCTTCAAATTCCCGCGTAAAGTTATGCGCCATTTCCCTGGATCGAATCCGGAGGAGATTGTTGTCGTTCAAATATGCCCCATTGAGAGTGAAATTCATGGAACCCGTCCATACCTCAATTCGATCTACAACAACGAATTTGTGGTGCATCAACTGACGGCTTTGATCCGTCATAATTGGTATCCCTGCTCTCTCAAGCGCATCAATCTCCACCTCATCAACGTGAATATCATCGACAACAAACCGCACCTCAACCCCCCTGTTCTTGGCGCGGATTAGCGCATCACGAACACTCCAGAGGTTGAAGTGGTAAATGGCCACATCAACCGAAAATTGCGAGGCATCAATTGATTCTACAAGCGCAGCATCTGGGCCGTGTCGATAGGTTGCAGCTGATGGATCTTGAGGCGCGCTGAAAGTTACTTCCCACATACTTGAAACGATATCGATTGAAGGGCTGATTTCAGCTTCGGGGGAAACAGGGTATTGAAATGAAATAAACAATACGGCAATGATAATAAGGGGTGTAATAGGAATAATTCGAGTGATGAGAATTCGATTGTTCACGCGGCACACACATAATCTTGAGAGCAGTATAGTTGTCCACCCAAGCGATGACAACTCTTACAGCCCTCATATTTCCGGGCAACCTTGTTAGAAAATCCCACTGGAATTGACGCGTCGTATCATGCTTCGGATCCAAATCAGCACATGACAAACGACTAGCAGAACAATGACACCCACCACGTTTATAGGCTAGCCTAAATAGTTAGTATAAGGCAGTCCTAAATATATTATCTAAGGGAACATTATGAGTGTACAGCTCACCAAAGGCGAAAGTGCCGAAATGTATATAAAAGCAATTGGCGAGTTGACCCTGGAAGAAGCTTTAGTCCCGATATCCACACTCGCCAGCCGGTTGGGAATTAGTCCCGTATCCGCCACCGAAATGGTCCATCGCATTGTTGAACAAGGATTGGTGGAACACGAGCGTTACAAAGGAGTACGCTTGACAGAAACCGGGAAGCGTCGGGCTATGCTTGTCCTCCGGCGCCATCGACTCTGGGAAAGATTTTTAACGGATAAGCTGAAACTCCCATGGGAGGACGTTCACGATCTAGCTTGTCGACTTGAACACGCGGTAGGGACCGAAGTAATTGATGCCCTTGTGGATTTCTTGGATGAGCCCTCATCTTGCCCTCACGGGAATCCAATCCCAAACTCTGAAGGAGAATTCGAGTACTCAGACGGCGTTCAATTGAATACCTTGCGTCAAGGGGATGAGGGTGTGATCCTTAGGATCCACCCCGAATCTCGAGATGTGCTTTCTTTCCTCGCACAAAAAAGGATCAAGCCAGGTGCGGCGTTAAGTGTGATTGATGTTGATGACTTTGATGGCTTATTGACCATCAGCATCAATGGAGTGGATCAAATCATTGGGCAACGTATAGCCTCACATATCGTTGTTGCTGCGTAGAGATTGGTATGCATAATCATCATCCTTCCGTTGAATTAAAAACCTCAAGTAGTATCGCGCTCATTGGACATCCTAATGTCGGCAAGTCCGTCATCTTCCATCAACTAACCGGCCATTACGTTACCGTTGCCAACTATCCCGGAACCACAGTCGAACTTACAAGAGGGGCCGCAACTCATTTTCCCGACACAGCTGTGATCGATACGCCTGGCATTCTCACTCTACCATCACGGACCGACGAGGAGCAGGTCACAGCCCAAGTTTTATTCGATGAACCATTGCGTGTCATTATCCAGGTTGGAGACGCAAAAAATCTTCGCCGAACTCTCCAACTTACGCTGCAATTGGCAGAGATGGGAATTCCTCTTGCATTAGCTTTGAATATGATGGATGAAGCCAATCATCGAGGTGTATCGGTAGATCTTAATTTATTACGCGAGCATTTAGAAGTTCCTGTCATCCCAACCATCGCTACTCGGGGGAAAGGAATTGCACAACTTATCGAGCAAATCCATAAGACGCAAAAACCTTCCTTCTTCATTCAATATCCCGATAAGATAGAGCATGCGATAAGTTACGTTGAGAGCCATCTTCCCGATTCCAACATCTCAAAACGATCTCTTGCTTTGCTTTGGTTGGGGAGGGACCCAGCCGCAGAATCATGGCTGAAGAAGCATATCGTTTCCAACACCTACCAGGAACTGCTTAATCATCGAAAATTACTACATGAAACTGGTGAAGATTCTCCAGGAACATTAATTCGACTTACAAGAATGGAAGTCGTTGATCGTCTGGTAAATCTCGTCCTTCGCCAAACAGATTTGGGGTTCCGAGGGACTGGGGTATGGCTTGGGCATCTTGCGATACAACCCATAAGGGGCGTGGTTATCTTAGCCATTGTCCTATATGTCCTTTATTGGTTTGTGGGAATTTTCGGTGCTGGTATATTAGTGAACTTACTCGAAACCAATTTGTTTGGCGAGCTCATCAATCCATTAGTTACTGATGGAATATACACGATCATACCTATCCCTATCGTTGCAGATTTTTTTGTAGGCGAGTACGGATTGTGGACTATGGGAATGACCTATGCACTAGCCCTAATCCTGCCAATCGTGTCTACGTTTTTCTTAGCATTTGGCATCATGGAAGACTCAGGTTATCTCCCTCGATTAGCTGTACTTACTAATCGTGTCTTTCGGATAATGGGCCTCAATGGCAAAGCCATCCTCCCCATGGTTCTTGGGCTAGGCTGCGTCACAATGGCGACACTGACAACTCGGATCATGGAAAATAAACGCGATCGCCTGCTGGTTATCATACTGCTAGCTCTGGCAATCCCATGCTCCGCTCAACTCGGCATTGTGATGGGTATGCTCGCCAGCGTGTCACTTTCAGCAACCATGATTTGGCTGGTTGTCATTGTTGTCGTGATGCTATCTGTGGGTTGGCTCGCTGCCAGAGTTCTTCCTGGAGAACGCTCACCCTTGCTCCTAGAGCTTCCGCCCCTGCGATTGCCAATAATGAGCAATGTCTTGATAAAAACACTAGCACGGTTAGAATGGTACTTGAAAGAGGTGATCCCCCTATTTCTGCTTGGCACTGCGATTATGTTTGTGATGCAAAAGACAGGGCTTTTGGATCTCTTGATCCAGGCTAGTGAGCCGCTTGTTTCTGGTTGGCTAGGCTTGCCCGCTGACGCCAGCGCAGCGTTCCTGTTGGGCTTTCTACGCCGCGATTTTGGTGCCACCGGACTTTTCTTGATGGAGGCTCAGGGTTTACTCTCTCCAGTTCAGGTGGTTGTTTCAATGGTGACAATCACGTTGTTCATCCCCTGCGTTGCGAGCGTGTTCATGATCGGTAAATCTAGAGGTTGGCGTACCTCGCTTGCTATCACTGCCATTGTTTTTCCCCTTGCGTTCCTCGTCGGAGGTCTTCTCAAGTACCTTCTTGTAGCAATTGGGTGGGGCATATGAGAAAGGCACTCACGACATGCGCGTTATGCGGGCACCAGTTTGCCGCTGAAGAACACCAGGGTTGTGTCGCCTGTCCAGTACAACCAGATTGCAACATTATTTGCTGTCCTGAATGTGGGTTCAGTGATGTTGACCCTGCAGGTTCAAAAGTAGTGAAATGGTTATCCACCAAGTTTTCACGGAAGCGTAGAGAGAAATGAGCCAACAACCCGAAGCCGACGCTCCAACTGATCTCACTATCGCCGATTTGGCGCCCGGGATGGAAGCCAAGGTCATCAGCTTGCAAGCTGTTCAAGAGGTCCGTCGAGAACGGCTCCTGGCGTACGGTGTCGCACCAGGACGAACCATCCAAGTGCTCCAGCGTAGCCCTGCCACGATACTTAAAGTGGATCAAACCGAATTGGCCATTGAGAATGATGTTGCGAGTCGAATCACTGTAACAGAACCCAACCGGATGAAACGAGCATTTCACCATGGACAGCGGAGGAGAAAACGAAGATTCCGGCGAGGATTGAAATTTCTGCAGCGAAGAAAACGTAATAAGCGGTGAAGATCCGAATTGAAAAGTGATCGATCCTGCCACTTCAATTTATTTCACAAGATCAACTTGATAATTCCCTAAGTATCCCCCTCACCAATCCGGGGCCCCTATACACCAACCCCGAATATATTTGAACCAGACTTGCTCCGCTATCCAACATTTCCTTGGCATGATCCGCTCCAAAAATCCCTCCCACGCCGATAATTGGCAATTTTCCAGATGTGACTTTGTGAATGTGGGAGACCACTTCCAGGCTTCGCCTACGGAGCGGAGCTCCGCTCAGACCACCAATCTCCTGCGCGAATTTAGATTTCAAACAATCTCTTGCTGTGGTCGTATTGGTGGCAATTACTCCATCTATTCCTTGCGTTAGGAGGGCATCAACTGCATCATCTATCTCGCCCAATGAGAGGTCTGGAGCCAATTTGACCAACACAGGCACCCTCTTACTTTGTTCAGCTTGCAGCGCTTCACGTTCAAGCGTACATTGTGCAAGAAGCACGTCAAGGTGCTGGCGAGCTTGCAGGCGCCGCAATCCTATTGTATTGGGTGACGAGATATTTATGACGATGTAATCTGCCAAGGCGTAGAACATTCGAAGCAACCCAACGTAATCCTCCACGGCATCCTCAATCGGTGTATCTCCCCCTTTTCCAATATTCACACCAATCACGGTATTCGTGGGCTTCTTACGACGAAGTCGCCGATGGAGTACGGCTGCGCCGGC
>JAGLGG010000133.1 GCA_023144145.1 Anaerolineales bacterium
GCTTTCGAAGGATTTCGCGAACAGGCACAATCACTGGCAGAGGGTGGCGTGGACGGTTTCCTTGTAGAAACCATGTACGACTTGAAGGAATCTTTGCTTGCCGTACGCGCCTGCAAAGAAGTATCTGATCTTCCGATCATCGCGACGATTGCCTTCAATTCCCCTAAAAACGGCGGACGAACCATTATGGGCGATTCCGCGATTGAATGCGCACGCCAGCTTGAAAATGCAGGAGCGAGCGTTGTCGGAGCGAATTGCGGCGATCTTTCCCCGGCGCAGATCGCGGACGTGATTGCTGCGATGCGTTCCGCAACTGATCTACCTTTATTGGCTCAACCAAATGCCGGAAAACCGGAGATGCTTGAAGGGGAGACGGTCTTTCGGATGGAGGCGGAGGAGTTCGCTGCAGGTATTTCGAAATGTATTGAAGCTGGCGCATCTATGGTTGGAGGATGTTGCGGCACCACTCCAGAACACATTCAGGCTGTTTCAGCAAATCTCGTGAGATAATTTGGTTTAATAAATCACTTGCTCAACCATGCTGCGAATATTGGATAGGGGACCTGTTTTTATTAAGACTATTGGTGAGTCATATTCCCTACAAAGGTAAATTTCACTAACGCTATCTTGGTGGGTAACAAAAGAACTATTGCATTTTGAAATCAGTGGGGAGAAAAATGAAGAAAAATCCGCTTCTACACCCGAAGGTTTCGAAGGTCATCGCCAGTCTTGGAGAGGGCGATCAATTGGTCATCGCAACAGCCGATCTACCCATCAGTTCGGATGTTCAGAGAATCGACATCTTATTGACGAAGGGTATACCCACCGTTGAGCAGACGTTGAGTGTTGTTTTATCTGAAATGCACGTTCAGGAAGCGATCATCGCTGAAGAATTAGAGCGGACGAACGCTTCATTGCTCAACGGACTCAAGGAAAAACTGGGTGAAATACCGATTACTCAGGTTATGTATGTCGCCCTAAAACAACGAACAAAAATGGCAAAGGCTGTGATCCGAACTGGAGATTTTACCAATTTTGCTACTATGATCTTGATCGCAGGGAAATATGAGAACGATTCGTGAGTAAAGCGCCCCGGATGCCGGGGTGAATAATAGCCCATCTAGCCCCAACATGTTGAGAAAGGAAAAATTATGGAGTACCGAAGATTGGGAAAGTCTGGAATCCAAGTGAGCGCTTTGTCTTTTGGCGCTTGGGTGACCTTTGGCAAACAGGTGGATGTAGAACTCGCAACCGATATGATGAAATCCGCCTATGATGCTGGAGTGAATTTCTTTGACAATGCAGAGATTTATGGACATGGAGTCGCTGAAGAAGTCATGGGCGAAGCACTCAAGAAGCTAGGCTGGAGGAGAGACAGCTATCTCGTATCAAGCAAGGTCATGTTCGGGAGTATCCGTAAACCTAAGCCGACACAAGAGGGATTAAGCCGGAAGCACATCGTTGAAGCCTGCCATCAGGCCATGGAAAGATTGGGTGTGGATTATTTGGACCTTTACTTTTGCCACCGACCGGACCCCAATGTTCCGATGGAAGAAGTCGTGCGTTCAATGACCGATTTGATCCAACAGGGGAAAGTATTTTATTGGGGGACCTCGGAGTGGTCCGCGCAGCAACTGATGGAAGCCTATGGGATTGCTAGACAATACAACCTCATCCCACCGACGATGGAACAGCCGCAGTACAACATGTTCCACCGAGACCGGTTCGAGGTTGAATACGCCCGCCTATATGATGTGATCGGTCTGGGCACGACCATTTGGTCTCCGCTATCATCAGGGGTACTCACTGGAAAGTACCGTGATGGGATTCCGGCAGATTCACGCATGAACCTCCCTGGGTATGAGTGGCTAAAAGAACTTCATGAGAGTGAGGAAGGGCAGTCGCAGGTTGCGAGAGCCGTAGAGCTTAACAAGATTGCGGATGAGATGGGAGTAAAGATGGTGCACCTTGCCCTGGCCTGGTGCTTGAAGAATCCCAACGTGAGCACGGTCATCACTGGCGCATCAAAGCTTGAGCAGGTTGAAGAGAACATAAAAGCACTGGATGTACTGCCTCAATTGACGGATGATGTTATGGAGAAGATTGAGGGAGTTCTGGATAATAAACCGGAGCCGTTGGAATTTCAGCTTTAGTCTTTCAAGAATGTACAAATTGGGATGTGCACGATTGGTCAGGTATGGGATCATGCCTGACCATCGCTTTATAGAAGCAACAGCACAAATCCCTTGAGATATTTGGAGGACAATGATTGGCGGGGAATCATCGAAGTATTTGTAGAGACGCCCTGGTAGGGCGTCTAAGTGATGATCTATTCAAGATGTGGGGTTACATGTTTACTGGTGTAGGCAGGCATTCACAAATCGACCAGTTGACAAATCAACAATGTGACCATAGTGAATGCTGCGTCCGAATACGTTTGAAAAATTAAGCCGGGAGATGGAGATAGGTTGAAATAAGCTAAAATTGCGTTGAATGTGTAACTCGAGAAACGACATGAAATTACCGATTATCCTATCTCACTTTCAAGTGAGCCCTCTCTTAGCGAAGTTGGATGTTGGGATTGAGAACGCGATCTCGCCTGATCTCGGTCTCTCAACGGTTCAGGTAGTTATGGAAGAAAAAGGGATACGGTTCCCTGATGGAGAATTGCTGAT
>JAGLGG010000134.1 GCA_023144145.1 Anaerolineales bacterium
ATCCGTGAGGGGCTTGTTACCAAGGCCTTTTTACAAAGGTGTGGGTTCGAGTCACTCTCCTATCACTAAAAAAAGAGATTTGGTTGGAATTGAGGGACCCGACGTCTGATTCCTAATCCATAAAAATTATGTCTAACAAGTCCCCAAGATCATCTTTGCCTTCTAAGGTCTTAAGATTGTAAATCTCTGTATATCCACAATTGTGACAGGACGTAAATGCATATCGATAGGGCTGAATCTCGAACAGCCTTGATATGCCCGTTCCTGACATTGCCAGTTTTTCGACATGCGCACCTTGATGATCGCACTTTGAACAGTGAAATGCCTCTGATAGCTGCTCTTCAGTTGTAGCCATTTCATTTCCTCCGAAAGTATTAGTAAGCAGATGTTTCAGGGTTTCTAAGCATTAACCTACAACATTCCAGCCAAGTGGCCTGACTTGTCGATGACAATTCCGCACTATTGTGCAATTTCATTTGAATCTTAGGATAGTTCCTTATCTACCATCCTTATGATCTTTAGCATCAACTGAACAGGGCGTCGCTGATTCTCAAGCTGATTGAGCGTGCCACCAATGTAGAGTTGGCCGATGTCACTTCGAAACAGGAACGCGCTCGAGGCACCGGAATGTCCGATTAACTCGGGAACAGCGGAAAATGGAGAAAATATTCGGGGTAATTTGAACCGCATCAGGCCGAATCCATACTGGAATGGAGAGAAAATACTTTTCCAATTCATCATCCGCCCCAATATGGAGGATTGCCCAAACAACTTGGTATCCATGAAGGTCCTGAGGAATTTAAGGCTGTCGGCGATAGTTGAAACCATGCCGCCATCTGGTCCAAATGATGTCATTGCCTTGTCGAGATCGAGGGGAACTGTCTTGTAGTAAATATTCGCAGGTGGTTGATTATCCGACACTACAGATCCGTGCAGGTACGTGGATGAAAGCTCAAGAGGCCCAATGATCATCTCATCAAAGACTTTACTAAGAGACTTCTGGGCCACGGATTCGACCAAAGCTCCGAGCAACTGGTAGTTGGTATCGGAATAGTAAGCTTTCTTGCCAGTGGCCTCTAACTCCTTTGCCTCAGGTGGGAATTTCGGGGAAAGTTCCTCTCTTGCGATCCGCACAGCATCTTCCACACCCCACTCTTCATCGCTACCCGCGACGATGAGATCGTAGATGCTCTCTCCGCCCTTAGGTTTTTCTTGAAAATAATCGGGCAAGCCAGAGGTCTGACTGATCAGGTGGTAGATCCTCAATTGATCGGTGTAGTCACGACCTTTGTATCGATGCAGGCCTTCAAGTAATGTGTCCGGAAGGTGCTTTGAGACAGGATCATCGAGCGACAAGCGTCCTTGCTCTTCTAGAATCATCGTCGCCGCACTCGTATACATCTTGGTGATGCTGGCGATGAAAATCGGCGTTTCCGGAGTCATCGCAACCGTTTTATCAGGATAGGCAGATCCTGCAGCTCCTTCCCAGTAGAAATCACCCTTCGAGTTGCTTACCCCCAGAACTGCACTAAAAACATCCTCATTTTTATCTACGACAGCACTAATTTCCGCTTGCAAGCGACGTTCTAGAGACGCGTAATCCATTGCGTTATTCTCCCCTGTCCTTGGATCAGGCTTATCCTTGGATAAGACTTATTCTTGGAGCAAGAAATCCAGCGCTTGATCCTTTATCTTCTCCATCGCACTATTATCAATATTGTCCTCTACATATTCAAGGACAATGCTCATTTTCCTGGCACAGGTAACTGCACCTACCAACAGATTGAAGATCACCAAAGGAAAACCGCCACCAGGTTTCATGATCAAACGATCGAGCTCCAGGGTGCCGTAGGTTGTCGGGAAATCCAGACGTGTGAGATTTGTTATTGCGGTTCCCATAAAGATTCTATCAAGGGCGTCCATCTTGTCTCGCTTAAGGAGGGAGAGAACTACATCATCTCGTTTGCTGAAGTCAGATAACTTTTGATACTTTGCAGAACTTGGTGGGACGAGATCGCCAATTCGCTTGTAATGGATGGCTTCCAAAATCGCGGGATTCAGGTTCAACCATGGAAGCATGTCCTTGAACAGGTTTTTGTTGGTGAACTGTGGTGCAAGTTTTTCATGCAACTTGCGGGCGTTTTCCCAGAAACCAACCTCCTTATCGAATTTATATTTCAGTGTTACCCCTCCAGCATAATAACCTATCACTTCACCCACAGGTTTTTTCAGGCGATCCCTCAAACTGGCAGCAACAATCATG
>JAGLGG010000135.1 GCA_023144145.1 Anaerolineales bacterium
TCGTATCGACCTACTTCAGCGGGTCTGGTTCTGCGAGGGCACAAAATGTCACCACAGCCTCCTCAGCTTTCCACGGATTACTTGTCGCCCCTGGGGAGACTTTGTCTATGGCTGAAATCTTGGGTGACATCAGCTTAGACACCGGCTATGCCGAAGCGCTCATCATTTTCGGCGACCGAACCATAAAAGGTGTTGGAGGCGGGGTTTGCCAGGTTAGCACAACTCTGTTTAGAGCGGCGTTCTTTGGCGGGTTCCCAATTGTCGAACGTTACCCGCATGCTTATCGAGTACGCTACTATGAACTCGGCTCATCCTCACCAGGACCCGGGTTGGATGCGACCGTATTTGTTCCCATGGTCGATTTCAAATTTACTAACGACCGGGAGGGTTGGCTGCTGCTGGAAACATATATCTCGGGAAGCCAGTTGATCTGGAAGTTTTACTCTAGCCCAGATGCGCGTGAGATCCAATGGAGCAGCCAGCAGTTTAACCATCAGGATGCACCGGAGGCGCTGTATAAAGAAAATCCTGATCTTCCCAAGGGAAAGATCAAGCAAGTCGATTGGGCTGCGGATGGGTTAGATCTGATCGTTACTCGAACCGTCACATTAGACGGTGAAGTGCTTTATGACGATACGATTGAGACACATTATCTGCCTTGGCGTGCAATATACGAATACGGCCCAGGCACCAAACTTCCTAAGGATGCGAAGACCGAGGCGACCGAGGAAGGGTAGAGCTAATTTACCCCTGGGGGTTAATATGGAGCGATTATTCCTTTAGCTGGTTGAAGATCTACCATGGTAATTAACCTAATGTGGGTTACATAAGCTTTGCTTGTACCCAGGAGCGAAGCTCCCGGCCTTAGATTATCACTTTAATTCAGGAGTCCAGCGGCTTGCCGCTGGGCATCGGCAGAGCCGATGCACTCCAAATTATTCAATAATCAATCGTGGGAAAGGAGAGCGTATTAACCACCGGGAGTTTGGACATCCTCAGGGACCCCCGGGGTTTTGGACATTTGCATATTGTCTAGAGAAGATCTTGTGTCCAAACCCCCGGGGGTCTGTTAAATCCCAACCCTATGATAGAATCTCCACGTCCATTGGAGGCGAAGATGGTCAGTGAAGATTTATTGGAAATCCTGCGTTGTCCAAATTGCGTCCGCGAAAAAGAAGGAAATCTGAAACTGGTCAAGGATACCTGGCTCGTTTGTCAGGAACCTGATTGTAGACGCAAGTACCCCATCAGAGACGACATCCCCGTAATGCTCATTGACGAAGGTGATAAGTGGGTTTCCGTAGCTGATGAGGATCTCCCCGTACCCCCACCTGAGGATTAAGACAGCTTTGCAAGATCTGCAATCGCTCCTTTCAGACCTAACCTCAGGAGATGATGACAAAGCCGAAGGTGCGGTTCCTGCGATATCACAATATGGCGAATCAGCGCTCAAATCTTTGTTCATGCTGCTTGATGAAGAAAGTGCGGACAAACGCTGGTGGGCGCTGCGCGCTCTCGCAGAGTTCGATGCCCCTGAAGTAGGTGAAAGGCTCAGCCAAGCCCTAACTGACCCCGATCAAAGCGTTCGTCAATGCGCTGCCGTCGCCCTTCGCCAGCGCCCTACCACAGATGCAATCATCCTACTCGTGGGGGCTCTGAATAATGAAGACCGATTATTTGCACGTTTATCTGGAGACGCTCTGGCAGCAATTGGAAAACCAGCGATCCTCGCTCTAACCCAAGCACTGCAATCTGCTAATCCTTCTGTTAGGGTGGAAGCAACACGCGCACTGGCATTGATGGAAATCCCCGAAACTATTCCCATTCTTTTTAACGCTTCTGAAGATCCGTCAACTATGGTTCAGCACTGGATAGAGGAGGGTTTAAATAAACTTGGTGTCGGAATGGTATTTTTCGATCCTTAAACACTACACCTTGAATACCCAGATTATCCAAAGCAGTATCATCGCAAGCCCGGTCCCCAGTTTTACTGCAATAGATGCCCCAAAACCAAGAGCCACACCTACCATACCCTTAAGTGCAAGATCCCTATCCTTGAGCCGCTGAAACTCTAGAAAGAATGTTACCCCTAGCATTACAAACACCCCGCCGATTGGAGAAAGTAGGATTGTGCCGAAAAATCCGGCCAAAATTCCTATTAGGGTTGATTTGATCGATGCTCCCCCGATTTTTCCACCCAAAGAGGTCAACCATAAGTCCGTCAGTAAGCCAATAACACCCAACACGGTTATCAAAGCGAATAACCAAGGGCCCGCTGAACCCCATCCGACAACCAAGCCATATACCAATCCTGCTCCCCAAATGAG
>JAGLGG010000136.1 GCA_023144145.1 Anaerolineales bacterium
AATGTACAGCGGTTATCAGCGAAAACAACGAAGTATTGTCGATAGCTTTTTCAGCTTACTCACCTCATTGGTGCTTCTTGGGACGATTTTCATAGGTGGTGTTTTCGCCGTCATATATGTTAATCCATACATCTTCTTCAATCCCTTTCCACCACCGACCGAGCCACCACCTGGCGTGGCTGAAACCCCAGTAGCGACACAAGAACCCGATTCTAGTCCAGAGGTTTCACCCACACCCGATCCATCTCTCACACCAACCGTTCACCCTACGGATGTTCCGCCCACTGATACCCCGGTTGTCCTTACTCCCGAGCCGACGCCGTTGCCTTATACGATCCAACCAGGCACCCCAGCCTACACACACAATTTTCTCAACAACCTAGAATGTGAGTGGCTTGGCGTCGCAGGTCAGGTTCTCGGTTGGGAGGCGAATGGAACACCGGATTTATGGGTACATCTTGGCGGAGAATTAGATGGAATTTCCATCGACTTTTTGAGTCTCCCTGGAAGCGCGCCCGGGTATGGCGGGGGTGGGTACGAATTTACGCTGGGCGATGGTCCAGTGCTGAGCGAGAATCTTATCTGGATAGAGCTCCAGGATCCATCCGGGAATCCAAAAACTGAACGCGTGTATCTTTCAACCACTGACCGGTGCGAGGAAAATTTAATCCTGGTGAATTGGGTGGGTGTGGAGTAAGTCCTAGTACCACAACCTCCCTATTACAGACCCCCGGGGGTTTGGACAAAAGTATTTGTATATGCCCCATGCACATGTGTCCAAACCCCCGGGGGTCTAACTCACAACCTCCCCCAACGCCTCACACACACGATCCACCTCAGCCTCGGTCATGACGCTTGAAAACGGGAGTGCAAGCCCGCGTTTACCTAAATCCTCGGTTACTGGGTAATCCCCCGCTCGATAACCGAAGCGATCCACCATATACTTTTGAAGGTGAATCGGCGCGAAGTAAGGTCGCGAGGGAATGCCGAGCTCTCTTAGACTACGCACAACATCATCGCGAGCAATCGAGGGGTCAAAACGCACTACATAAACGAACCAGCTCATACGCGTCGTATCAGATTTGACCTTGGGAACCTGGATCCCTTGGATTTTGCTTAGCTTCTGGGAGTACCATTTTGCTACTTTAGCTCTCTTCTCGATTAACTCATCCAGGCGAATTATCTGTACAACACCCAAGGCAGCACTGAGCTCATCAAGTCGATAGTTGTATCCCAAATGGGTATGAGCAAGCCATGTGTCACCTGGCGCTCTTCCCTGATTACGAAGTGCTCTGATCAACTCTGCCCAATCTTCGTCGTCCGTGACGACAACTCCACCCTCCCCGGTCGTCATTTGCTTGTTGGGGTAAAAGGCGAAGACTGCAGCTTTGCCAAAACTACCTGCATTTTCACCCCGATATTGAGAACCAAAAGCCTCACAGGAATCTTCAATAAGGTCTAACCCATACTCATCAGCGATCGGTCGCAGTTGATCATAATCAGCTGGTTGTCCAAAGACATCAACAGTGAGAAGTGCTTTCAACTTAGCGTTAGGATTCGCCCCTTTTCTGGGCATCCAACTTAATCCAGCTTCACCACCCTGCTTAAGATCAGCTGCTGCCGCTGCGGCCTGGCCAGGGTCGATATTTCCTGTCTCTTGGTCTACATCGACGAAGATAGGGATAGCACGTTCATATAGCAAGACATTCGCTGACGCTACGAACGAAAAGGGTGTAGTGATAACAAAATCACCCTCCGATATCCCAGCTGCGCGCACGCACAGATGCAATCCGGCAGTACCTGAACTCACAGCGATGGCATGTCGCCTGCCTGAGTAATTCTCCACCGAAGATTCAAATTCTTTCTCCTGGGGCCCCATACTCAGTCGAGGCGTCTCCAGAACGCTTGCAACGGCATTTCGCTCCGCATCGGTCAAATCCGGAGAGGACATACTAATCGATGCAAATTCTGATCTATCTCTGTTGGGCAAGTTCTTCACCTCATTAACCAACTGAATTGGTCAGATTGCCAAAGCTCATTATCGCGGCGGCCAAATCTGACCAGCATGAACAATTCCACCATCGGGAACGTCGTCTTTGACAACAGCTCCATTTCCAATTTGAGCTTTTCCCCCAATTATCACATTCAAATTGATCGTCACGCCCATTCCAACCTGAGTGCTCTCTCCGATGTGAACACCCCCTGCCAAAATTGCTCCGGGCGCGAGACTGGCATATTCACCGAGCACACAATCATGCGAAACGATGGCTCCATTATTGATGATCACCCCAAAACCCACTTTGGCGTCCGTGCCAACATAAGACTGAGGTAAAACTTGTATACCAGAATCAAGATGCGCACTTGATTCAACCATGGCGCTCGGGTGAATTAATGTTGGGAACTCAAATCCTCGCTCAGTTAATTTGTGGAAAATTGCTACTCTGAGCCCGATGTCTCCAACTCCACCAACAGCATTCACCGCCAGGCGGAGACCTTTGGAAAACAGCTCTTCCAGGATGGTGTCATCTCCAAGTACCGCACACCCTAATATCTGTTCTCCTGATTGGAGTCCGTCATCCACAATTCCTATGATTTTGTACTTTCCGATGAGGCGGATTAAATCAATGATCGATTTCCCATGACCCCCACCACCGTAGATAAGTAGCGAATTTTGATCGTACGGTCCCGTGATTCCTTCTAAATTTGGAGTTGCGTGATCCGAATCTCCCATTCTATCCCTCGCCATCTTCTATCCCGAAGAATTCTTCTGCCGTCTGGAGCCCTGGCTGACTGATCCCCTCGCGTGTGATGACAATCCACATAGTACGCAATAAGATTTTGATATCCAATCGAAGCGACCAATTATCAACATACCATAAGTCAAAGCGAAATTTATCCTCCCAGGATATCGCATTGCGACCATTTATTTGTGCCCACCCCGTTATCCCTGGAAAAACATCATGCCTACGAGCTTGTTCCGGGCTGTATCGATCCAAGTATTGTGTCAGCAGAGGCCGGGGACCGACCAAACTCATCTCACCTCGCAGGACATTCAATAATTCGGGAAGTTCATCAATGCTCGATGATCGCAAGAATCGACCTAATCTTGTCAAGCGAACGTCGTCTGGCAGGAGCTTCCCGATTTCATCTCTCACATCAGACATCGTTCGGAATTTATACACCGGAAATAAATTCCCCTTATACCCAGGTCGAATCTGTTTGAAAATTACTGGCCTTCCCATCCGAAGGCGTACAATGATCCCAATTAAAATCAGCAATGGGCTGATGACAATCAAGCCCGGGATTGTTAAAAGCAGGTCCATTAAACGTTTCCGTACAGGCATATGTTTGGGAAAGAGCCGCAACCACATTATCCCATCCCCCTAAGGATTCAATTCGTCCATGACTTCGATCAGGGCTTCAACCTGTTTTGATCGATCAAAATTCACCTTGACGTACTCTCGTCCAGCCGCACCCATCCTTTTCACTTCTTTCGGGTTCTGCCACATTTCTTCCACCGCACTTGCGAGTGCCTCACTATTTCCTGGAGGAACAAAAATTCCCGCTCCTGCCGCTTCTACAACATCCCGAATTACGCCATCTATCGCCAATAATACGGGCTTCCCCGCCGCCATATAGTCGAAGACTTTATTGGGATATGTTGTTTTAAAAGCATCAATTGGCTTAAGGATTGCTACGCATACATCTGCCGAAGCAAGTATTCCTGGTATTTTTACCTTTGATACTGAAGGGTAGAAGAAAATGTTTTCAAGTCCCATATTTTTTGATTTTTCAATTAATGAGGCCTTTTCCTTCCCGTCACCAATAAGCACAAAGCAAATTTCCTTATTGTCACATAGATTCAACGCGGCCCCCAAAACTACTTCGAGATCATTCGATTCTCCATGTGCACCTGCATAGGTCACTACGAATTTTCCCCTTAACTCAGCCTGATCCCCAAATTCGCTATCTGCCATTTCAGGTGAAAACATATCTGTATCAACCCCGTTGGGGATGAGTTCAACATTCCGTGCACCACGGTCCAAAACATGATTTCGAAACCCGGGCGAATTAATCACGATCCTGTCCGCATTTCGATACAGGAATCGCTCCAAACCCCGAGATAACCAAATGAGTATCGGATTTCGAAGTACGCCAACAGATACTGCAAATTTTGGCCAAAGATCTCGAACCTCAAACAAAAATTTTGCCCCCTTTAACCTCGCTAAAATCCAAGCGGTAAAGCCTTGAAAAAGTGGGGGACTGGTTCCCCAGACCAAATCCACCTTTTTCCGACCAAGACCCACAAGAAATGATGAAATCATGAAACTTATAAAACTGAAAATGCGGTGGAAAAATGAGCGATGCCATCCACGATAGACATATGTGCGCAGGATCTTGACCCCAAGGTCATCGACCTCGCTTCGCACCCATCCTGGATTCACAATCTTCTCACCAGTGAGATAACTTACTTGTCCGGTGAGCACAGTTACCTTGTGCCCTCTGATCGCCAACTGACGAGCAATTTCATGATGGCGGGTGCCGCCAGCTTCATTCAAAGACGCAAATGCCTGATGGATTAACAGGATGTGCATTTTATATTTCTAACCGGTCCCCTTCAAAGCTTACGCTTTGGATGCTAAATTCGTTTTCCCCTGGTGGGGATAAATTCACTTCGAGTTCCGAGCGCTCTGCATCCCCCAGCATAATCGTAGTAGTAATTCGAAGTGGCAATGCGCCCTTGACATTGGAAACCAGAAAAAGACCAGGTTCCTTTTGTCCATAGGTTGGAGAGTACCAACCCATGATGTTTTGGTTGTTTACTAGAACATCACCGGACAACCGCTCGCCAGCCCGGATGAGAGCATTGGATAAATTTGAACCAAATGTCTCTAAGCGCATGGATAGGGATTCAGAGGACAGTTCCAAAATTCGATCACCATAGTTCCATTTAAGATCGGGGAGAAGCCAACCATTCCTGAGAGAGTGTATCCCTCCACCAAGAATCTCGTCCACCACATACCAGATTCTATCCCCAGCCCGAATGATAGATCTTAATGCAGTTACGCCGAGGCGCTTATATCCGTTATGCCGGGCAATGATGATATCAATTTTTCCCTCAAGTGACGTCTTTTTTAGCAGGACCATTGCCTCAGCCCAATTCAACCACAGGAATGTCCCTGCTCGATCCATTGGCTCAATTCCATCAACCAACAATGTGTTGTGTGCGCAGGATCCCGCAAGTGCATTTCGCCAGGGCTCTGGGGCGTTGTACAAGTAGGTTCCGGCGTCGCGCAAAACGTTGGTTCCTCGCCACCACAAGTCGAAATGAAGCTGATCACTGTGCGCTGGTCTTGTTGTGAATCGCGCACATCGAAGCATGCCCCACGACTCCACCCCTCGTAGTACATAGAAACCTGCCTGTGGAAAATCTGTGTTCTCTCTCATAGGTGCTTGAGGAGATTCTATGGTGCTAACACCACCAGGCACGCTTTGCTGCAAATCAAATTCCTGATTAGGACGCGCATCATCAACACATATTCCGAACCAACTGAGCAGTTCGTCCCATGGTCCGGGAGGGAACACCTTTCGGTCGTTCAGGACCATACTCGCCAGCTGTAAAACGGGGCGGTAATCATGAAACGCGGTCTGCAATTGCGGAAAGAGCAGCGCGCCGTCATTGTGGCCAAAATTTGGGGCTCGCCCTGAAACCGGATCGATGATTGAACCCATGCAGTCAGTCATCGACTGCAAGGAGCTTATTATCGGTTCTGGAAAGCTCTCACGGTTGATTTCTGCTAAACGAATGACCCATAGTGATGCAGAGAGCGCCAGACGTTGATAATTGACCGAGTGTTGGATGTAACCACCATCGGTGAAGATTTGAAACTTAATTGCCTTTGTGAACCAATACTTCCCCAAATTTTTCCAACTGCTGGAATGGTGAAATTCTGGGAAAAGCAATCCGGTTGTATATAGAGCCGCAGCTTCAAGAATCAGATGGTTATTCCCCTGTGCACGAGAATACATAAGGGTTGGAGGGATGCGATCAGCATGCGCCGCAATGGTTTGAGCCAGGGTCGCCAATCGATCCGGCATTTTCTTCAAATATGGGTAAAAGGCATGAAAACAGAAATTTAAACCAAGAAGCCTGATCGCCACTTCTTGCCCTGAGATCCATTGAGGTCCGATGTTGGGGGGGTTCTGCTCCCGCCAAGAATCAAGTAGTTGCCAGAAACTTTCTGCGTATTCAGGTTCATTACTCAACATGAACGCCTGAGCAAGGATGAAAGCCCACCCAAACCTGGACGGTTCCCATAGGAATTTAACATCGGCTGGAAAGGCGTCCAGATCATACTCAGTCCAATGGAGATTTGGGTCGATTGCCGAAATTGAAGCCCCCGACCTGTGCGCCGCAAAAGAATTCCAATTCGGCGGAAAGCCTAACTCGTTGTTCTGGGAATTGAAGATGGGGAAATTACCAGCTAGAATTTTCCGCGCCCGATCCTTGATAGCATCAATTTTTCGATTGTCGAAGGTGCTGGTAGAGTTCGAGGCGGAAGGATTTTTGTCAAAGAAGAATTCGCACCTAACCTGAGCTCGCTCCTCAACGTAAGAACGTGGATCACCGGAATAGGCTTTATTCAACCAATACCCCAGTGGCTTTGAAGACCATCCGTAACTTGAAGTCCTACGTCGAACTAAACCACTCTTCAGTTGGGCCCGGTAAAAGCCAAGCAGGAGCAGTGGTCTCAAACCTAACTCGCGCGCCGCGCGTAATGTCACATTTGAGAGCTGCATCAGTTCTGTGCGAGGGTTTTGATATCCACCGATTGTTGCGTTCGAAGCGACTTCACGGCAGCGATGGACGTTTTGGTCACCGCGATCAGCTGCTCATATGGGATCGGAGGTGAACCGCCGGTTTGAATTGCTTTGACAAACGCTTCCCATTCAGCCTTATGTCCCTTATCCTGCCTCAAGCGCGATCGTTGTCTGGATCTTTTTCCATCTGTGACCAACTCTAAGCTGCGGAAGTCGTCTAGAACTGCGACCTTGCCACCCCCGAAAACTTCGACGCGCTCCTTAGAAAATGATCGATCACCACTTGCGAGATAGCTGATGGAACCAATGGAGCCATCGGCAAAGTCTAAGGCAATGATTACATTGTCTTCATGGTCTGGCACATCCGAGCCAACACCAATAGTTCTTACTTTTATTGGCAGAGCATTTGCGATGTAAGTGAGGAAATCGATGAAATGACAGGCCTCACCGATGATCCTCCCCCCGCCCTCGACAGGATCATACAGCCAATGATTCGACGGTAATGGACCTGCATTAATCCTATAGGTCATTACCTTCGGACCTGGAGTGGATTCTATGAAACGCTTGAGTGCCTTAGAGAGGGATGCAAATCTCCGGTTGAAACCTACCATTAGAAGCTTATCGGTCTCATTCAGAGCTTGCTTGACATCCTCAAGTTGATCAATGTCAAGCGCAAGAGGTTTTTCACAAAAAACATTCTTTCCAGCGCTCAGTCCAGCAACCGTTAGAGCGGCATGAAGATCGTGTCGAGTTAGAATGGCGATCGTATTTATGCTCTGGTCTTGTAAAATTTGCTCGTTTTCTGTCGCAGCGTAACCAAATCCATATCGATCAGCAGCGTGGCTGCTCTTAAGGCCCCGCGCAGAAGCAATCGCAACCAACTCCAATCCATCCATTCCCCTGAGATTCGGCAGCAGGGTGCTCTTCGCGAAATTTCCAGCGCCTATTACGCCCAAATTAACTACTTCGACTGGGGCGGTTTGCACATCCCGTACTGGGTATTGACTATCAATGGTGGGCATCTTATCTTCAGTTTCAGGATATGTGAGTAGAATTCCAACGAACGGATCGTCCGACCGTGCGGTTATGAGATCGTAGGCCTCAATCCCCTTAGCGATTGGAAAACGGTGCGTTATAAGACTGTGAACATCTACTCGACCATCAACTAGTAAATCCACAAACGCGGATAAATTGCGGCCCTCCGTCCATCGGACGTACCCAATCGGATAATCTTGTCCACCTTCTTCATATGTGGGGTCATAACGACCAGGACCGTACGATCGAGAAACCAGGAAGGTTAACTCTTTTTCATAATATAGATTTCGGGGAATTTTCAACCCCACTGCGCCCACTGAAATGATCCGCGCTCGGTCTCGAGCAATTTCCCCTGCCAGCTCCACCGGGTTGCTTGATTCAGTAGCGGCACAGATGATTACGGCATCGAATCCCTTGCCCCCGGTCTCAGCTATCCCCTTTTCCACCGCCCCTTCGACCGACACTGCCTCTACACCCAATTTACGAGAAAGTTCCACCCTATCCCGATTGACCTCAATCCCCAGAACCCTACACCCTGCGGAGCGCGCGATCTGAACCGTCATCAATCCAATTAAGCCCAATCCAATCACAGCCACGCGTTCGCCTATTTGTAATTCAGCCAATCGGAAACCATGTAACGCAATCGCGCCAAGGGTTGCGAATGCTCCCTGCTCGAGATCAACTTCATCGGGCAGAAGTGCCATCAAGTTCCGTGGTACGACTGCATATTCGGCGTGAACGGCGAATCCGCCTCCAGCGCACGCAACCCGATCACCAACCCGAAATCCTTGCAAACCCTCACCCACATCGATAATTGTGCCGGCAGAGGAGTAGCCCAATGGCAATAATTCGTCCAATCTGTTCCGCACAGCATCAACCGTACTGATCAATCCATCTCTTCGAACCTTATCCAACGTTTGCTTCACCAGATCAGGTCGAGCTTTGGCTTTGCCCAATAAGCTTTTCTCGGCGAACTCAACCAACATCCTTTCCGTCCCGGCTGAAACGAGAGAGGCGCCCGTTCGGACCAATGCCTCGCCCTTCCCTGGCTTGGGGATCGGAACTTCAATGATGCGAGTTTCTTTCTTGCCAAGATCTTGAACAATTTGCTTCATAATCACACAGTCAGAATTCAACTAATAGATCGGATTTTGGACACTGTCTTTCAATGTAATTTAAATTGTCGATGTTTTCCGACAATTAACACCAGTTCATAACAACATGATCAGATTTTGAAGTCTATGATCGACCGAATCAAGGGATTATAGCATCCAGTCAAAGTTTAGGTTTTTGATATAGAACATTCTCAACTCTTGCTCACATTACACAAAACGCTCGTAAAAAGATTCAGCTCGTTGCATCACAGATGAACGTACTGCCCTTGCGCTAATTAGCTCAATATTTTTTTCACGTGCACGTTCGCGTAACTCAGGTTGTCTAAAAGAATCG
>JAGLGG010000137.1 GCA_023144145.1 Anaerolineales bacterium
ATGCGGGAGGCTGGGGTTTTCTCGTACCCACGCTCCCGCGTGGGAACGAGGGGAATAAAAAACCTCCAACCCTCAATCTTGCACCAATTATTCCAATATTACCCTCTCAATTTCCCAAGTTTCGGAATCGATTATCGCAAACTGACTTGGTCCGTTCATGCCCATGAGCTCGCCTGGATTGAGTAATAGGCAATCTCCAAGCCAGCTTTCCCTTGGTTCATGATCATGTCCATAACAAACTACTTTGTATGATCCAGATCTTGCTAGGCCATCAGCAATCTGAGGGTAGTGATTCACGGCAACTTGAACCCCATCGACATCGACTTCTGCCAACGCCCCATGTAGTTGGACATTATCAAATGATCGGGCAACTACTCCGATCGTGTATGTATCCCCTTCATTGTTTCCCCATACGACATGAATGGGGATATGGCCTAGTGGTTGGGCGAACTCTTTGATCATAAAGGGTGAGCATAAATCCCCGCAGTGGAAAAGGATGTCCACATTCATAAGTCTAGGGATTGCGGTTCTAACCTTCCATACGTTGTCATGCGAATCACTAATAACCGCCATTTTCATAATTCTCTCCTTAATAATAGCGATCTCTGAGAAGTGTTTTTATTAATCTTGAGACGAAATGTATTTAATCATTCTGGTAGAAGATGGTTTCTGAATCCATTACACGTGAAGATCTTTTTACTTTTGCGAACGTTCGGAATGGGCTTGTTGATAGAGTTCGGTATACTTCCTGGCGGATTGTTGCCATGAGAAATCGATATTCATCCCACGCCGCTGCAATCCACGCCAGCGCCTTTTATCCCTGTACATCGTGAGCGCATTTCTGATCGTTTGGGTAAGTTCATCTGAATTTATTGGGCTAAAAACGAAACCGGTACCCTGAGGATTTGAAACATAATCCGTTACCGTATCCTTCAACCCACCGGTTGCCGCAACCACAGGAACGCAGCCATAGCGCATTGAGATCATCTGGGTCAGACCGCAGGGTTCATATCTTGAGGGAATGAGCATCATATCTGCTCCCGCATAAATATTTCGAGCAAGATGATCATCATAACGAATGATGCTGCGCGCCCGATCCGGATAATCTGATTCGAATCCCTTCGCCATCGCTTCTAAATTTGGATCGCCTGTCCCTAACAGGATAAACTGCCAGTCCTCCTTCGTGAGATTAACCAACGATTGAATGGCTAGATCGACTCCCTTCTGATGGTCAAGCCGAGTGATCATCGCAAGCAAAGGGACTTTCGGATTGGTGTCCAATCCTAGCGCCTCGAGCATTGCAAACCGGGCCTCTTGGCGAGGGTTCAGATCATCACGCTTAAAATGTTTGGGCAAGGCTTTATCGGTCGTTGGATCCCATCGTCTAATATCTAGACCGTTCAGAATTCCTCTTACATAGTCTTTTCGATCGGTGATCAAGACTTCCAATCCATGGCCAAATTCAGGGGTTTGGATTTCTTGGGCGTATCCTGGACTAACAGTGTTGATCCAATCGGCCGTGGCAAGCCCCATGGGTAGAGCCATATGCCGCGCCCAACCTGGCAAACGCTCATCGTCAACAGCTTCAATGCCATAATAATCTAAAGCGTCCTCACCACCTGCACCCATGTACGGGAGATTGTGCACAGTGAGCAGGCTGGCAGTGTTTTTCCAGAACGGATCCGAATCACGATTTCTATTTAACCACACCACTGCTGAAGAGGTATGCCAATCATGAGCGTGTAGGATATCTGGTTTCCAGCCCATGGACTTCGCTGCTTGAAGAGCAGCAAGGCTGAAGAAAGTAAATCTATGGGCATCTACCTGGGGGTCGCTGTAAATTCCATTTACTGCACCAATGGGTTCTCCATCAATTAAATACGTTTTACTTCCATTAATTAATGTGCGGTATATAAGAGCCTTTTCGCTCCCCAATGGATAGTCAACAAAAATATCGTCCACTAAATCGAGCTCAATATCAGATCGATTTATAGATCTGTAGAAAGGGATAAAGGGGCGAACATCGATCCCAAAATTTTGGAGTGCACGAGGTAAATCCCCGGCCACATCTCCTAAGCCCCCAACTTTAGCAAGGGGAGCTGATTCAGCTGCCAGGAACAGAATTTTCATTCCTCAAACCATCGAAAATCAATTGATGGAAAAACCTTGTCCTTTTCCCAAAGTTGATCAGCTAATTCTAAATCTGGATTTCCAGCTTCAATTGACTCAAGCAAGGAGTTGAATCGATCCACGTGCTGTTGAAACCTTTGGATTGCGTATTCCTTTGCCTGACCCGTTGTGATCAGGAACGGCCAATCTGAAGATTGTAGCAAGAGCAATTCGCGCGCGGCCTGATTGAGAACCTTGTGCTCCGCTTCAGTGCCACCTTCATGTTGTTCGACTGCATCCTTCATACGTTTTTCAGCGGCATGAATAATCGGCCAAACCCAATGAGTGTCAGTATTATCCCAAACGAAATGCGTCCCTCCCGCTCCCCAAGAACCTTCAGGAAGATTCAATACCGTTTGAGGGGGATTCTCCTCCAGGTATGCAGATGCGGTGGTCAGTTCAACGCTGTCGGACTTCGCCAAACGTCTCAACACTCCTGCCAACCAATCGACTCCCTCGAACCACCAATGACCAAAAAGCTCTGTATCATAGTTGGCTGAAATGAGCCCATACTCTCCCGTTTCATTGGAGTATTCCTGAGAAAGTCGCTCAACCAATTGAACATAATGATCAGCATGCTGCTCAACTTTGAAAGCGGCCCAATCAGGATGGTAAGCCTGCTTCTCAGCCAAATCCACTCGAGCGCCAGTGATACGCCAATATCTCATTCCTGAATTTCCATCTTTCTTATGGAAATCACGATAATCGTACTCTCCTGGATAGCCCCATTCGTCGCTCCATACTTGCAGTCCGGTTTTATTATTCCGTCCAATAACCGCCACGTCTGGTCCCGAAACGTAATAAGGCTGATATGTCGATGCAGGGACTTCTGCCTTAACTTCGGAAAATGGGACAAGGTAACGGCGGGTGACGGCGCCGTATGGGCCAATCGCATCACCCGCGGCGATACCAACAGGACGCCCTCCTTCAATCATATGTGTTTCAGTGAAAAACAACTTCAAATTATGACGCTTAAGGAACTCTTCAATTCCTGGCCTGGTACGACCATCTTCCGAGACGTACCCCGGTCGGTAGGCGCATTCAGGTAGCCAAATCGCGCGTGGTGATCGACCGAAGTGGTTTTTGTAGCTATTGATCCCCGTTTCAAGTTGTAGGTTGATTGATTCGTCCCTATCCAGTAATGGAAGGTAGCCGTGCGTCGCTGCAGATGTGGCGATTTCGATTAGCCCTTCATCCTGCAATTTCCGAAATGCCGGAATTAAATTTCCCGCGTACCGTTCAACAAAATCGCGTTTGATCTTTCCGTACCATGCATGGTAATAGGTCGCAAGGAATTCGAAGTGAGGCTCATTCAGATCAGCAAATCGATTGACATCTTTTTCAACAGCGCTAATCTGGTAATTAAGGTAGGTCACGAAGTTGGTCTGTATGTCCTTGTCTGCCAGCTGCTCAACGAGTATGGGTGTAAGTTCAAGTGTAATATTTGCAGGCAATCCTTCTTCATGTAGGTCGTTCAATTGATTGAGCAATGGGATATACGTCTCTGCAGCAGCTTCGTGAACCCATTCCTCACCATGTGGCCACCGACCAGCTTGCCGTGTGTAAGGGATATGGGAATGAAGGACAAAAGTAAACGCGCCATGTTTCTCCATTGGATCTCCTGATGTCTGTGATCACTTACGTCATTCTAACAGAGGCTTGAGGTATGGATGAAGTTAGAATCTAGAATATATCTCAATGATGAGAAAAATGAACGAACTAGAATAATATGAGTGCACTGAAATAAACTATCAAATCGAGTGCAGGCGTATATGTGGGGATACAGATAGAATACAAACTGCTCTCCGTAGGGTCTCCAATGAAGAACAAGCAACCTTTTTGGAACATCTTGAACGAATTCCCACGGAAGATGTTGGCTGCGATGTCAGAGGTGATAATCAACTGGTTAAAAGTAATCGAGCCCTCGCGGGTACGAGGGCTCGTTCATCGGAGTGCAAACCACCTTACTTGGCGTCCGGAGGACATTTTTAAAAACTTTGGAGCGCAGGTCGAACCACTTTCTGGGTAGACTCTAGCTACTCTTCACTATTCTTTGACTGTTGCCTCCCAACAGCTGCACATCCAGTGGTTTGCATTTTTATGGTAACACGCAGCCCATTGCCACAAGCTTACAGAGTAGTTACATACAGAGCCAAAACCTGTCAAACAATCCCATTCTTGTACGTTTGGGCCCGACACTTAACCTACCTCATGCACCCAAACCATTTTTCGAATGGGGATCAAATTGGTTTGTCCCCCGTCTACCCCAACTTTGACTTCAAGGATTCGGTCAATGGGGGTAATATTTCGAAAAGATCTCCAACTACACCAAATTTCGCAAGCTTAAAGATTGGGGCTTCAGGATCTTTATTGATCGCGACGATGGTCTTCGCCGTTCTCATCCCCGCCAGATGCTGAATTGCGCCCGAAATACCACAGGCAATGTAAAGATCAGGCGAGACTACTTTTCCAGTTTGGCCAACTTGATGCACATAGGGAATATAGCCAGCATCCACTGCTGCTCGACTCGCACCCACAGCCGCGCTTAAAATCTTGGCTAATTCCTGTACGAGGGCGAAACCCTGTTGTGCTCGCCAAATTTCCTTGTCCTTCTCATCGGTAACGTCCGCAGGCGGTGTTAGACCTGGATTGTTGGATACACCGCGACCACCAGAAACAATCACTGCAGCATCTGAAAGGCTTACCCCGGCCTCTGCTTCTTTATATCCCTTTACTTCTGTTTGTGGGGTTTCAACGTCAACGGGAACTGACTTAGCTTCTCCGGAGAGGGAGGGATCGGGCTCGGGTTTCGGAAATGCACGACTCCGCAGGGTGAAAATTTGCGGGTTGTGTTCAGCACATTTCACTTTGGTAAATACTTTTCCAGCATAAATTGGTCGAGTCGCCACAACGACTTTTCCATCAACTTCTAGGGCTGTCACGTCGGGCGCCATGCCAGTTTCTAAATCAATTGCCACCATTGCTGCAAGTTCACGCGTGCGAACACTATTCGCTGCAATGAACACCTCAGCTTCCGCATCTTTCAATAAATTGGAGAGCACTGAGGCATATGGCTCCGGACGAAAATCCTTGAGGCTGGCATCCTCTGCCACCAAAACTTCACCGGCACCATATGTGAATGCTTGCTCACCAATCTCCTTCACACCCTGACCGATGACAATCGCGGTCACACCGCTGCCGAAACTATCTTCTAACTCTCTCGCAGCACCGAGTGCTTCCCAAGAAGC
>JAGLGG010000138.1 GCA_023144145.1 Anaerolineales bacterium
GCACCGAGTGCTTCCCAAGAAGCTGGGAGTGCCTGACCTTCATAGTGATCAATGTATACAAAAATTTTGTTTGCCATCAGATCACCTTCTCTTCTTCCAGGCGATTAGCCAAGTTGGTTGCGATCTCTTCGGCTATCTCACCCTCGATGAATTCGCAGACGGTTTCGACTACTGGCAGAGCAAACAGCTCTGGCCACGTTACCGCCGGAGTAATAGGCTCCGTCAATCCAATATCTGCCGAAGTCCAGACAGGCATTTCCGCGCGTGAGGCTTTTCGGATTCCCATAAAGGATGGATATCGTGGTTCGTTAATTCCTTTAATAACACTTACAACGGCGGGAAGAGAACTTGAAACGACTTGTCGACCCTCATCCATCATTCTCTCAACTTGTATACTCTTTGCCCCTTGATCCAGGTCATTCACAGCTGCGACAAAACTAAGTGATGGCCATCCCAGCCTACGTGCGACCTGAGATCCCAAGACACCACTGTCGGTGTCGACGGCAGAACGTCCGAAAAACACAAGATCAATATCTTCAAATTTCGAAATTGCTGCTGCCAAAGCTTTCGAAGCCACTAAAGTATCTGCACCAGCGAAGACAGGGTCGCTAATGATAAAAGCTTCCTCACAACCCATCGCCAATGCCAGCTTGAGCGCCTCTTTATCTTCCTCGGGGCCAAGACTTATCGCAATGACTTTTCCCCCAAGTTCTTCCACCGTGAGTAGAGCTTGTTCTACTGCGTACTCATCCCATGGATTCAATACGAGCGGTGCATCGCCCCAGGATACTTTGCCATCTTCCACGGTGATTGTTGCTGCTGTATCCGGGGTCTGCTTAACACAGACAACGATATTCAACGTGCCCTCCTTCCTTCTGTATGCCTTAAAGATTAAAAGTCTCTTTCGATTATTCGTGAACCTGGCGAAGGTTTCATTCTACAGATGACTCCACTGAAAAAAGGTCAATCGCAAGAAGAGGACCGGTAAATGTGGGGCGCGGGCTCTCTATCTTTTCGCAGTTGCATTTGTCTGCTCTTTATCCAGCTAGGTTTCGCGTAGTTCACAAATCACTGGTGAATCACCTCGACAGTTTCACATACAACAGCTTTCTGGGTAATTCGAGTCGATTATAGCCTCACGACATCTTAGCCACAATAAATCATGATCACGTGTTCAGCTTGATCTTCTTCCTGAAGAAATTCTACGTCTGTGTCTCACCCTGACGATAAAATAAGCACTCTGTAAGACTTTTCCCAAAAGCCTTAATCAGGCACAATTTACAATCTGGCGATCAAATCAGAACACATTAACAACGAGGGAACAGAACTTAGTTCCATAAGAGAAACCAAATGGATGTCATTCGGTCACGAATTGGGTATATCGTATTCACAATCCTTGCGATCCTCATGCTTCGCCCCACTCCACTTCAACATGGTTTGGTCAGCATGCTAACCAAGGCAAACATCTCAGCCGCTTCCGGCAAGTATGAGGCAGCACTTCGACACCTTGAAGGCGCCACCTCCTTGGATAACGAGCTCACTTCAATCTACGCGGATATCGCCGCGGCCGCTCTTGCATCTAATAATTACGCTCAGGCCGAAAAATATATCCTCCTTCATAAAGAAATTAATCCTCTAGATCCCTATCTGGATTGTCTCGAAATTGATCTGTATTCGAAACAAGGGGATGCAAAAAGCGCAATCGAATTGTGGACAAGCTCCGCGGCCGAATGTCAGAATAGCGCAATCATCATCAGGGAATTGACCCTACAGTTATTAGCTCAGGGTAATTATCACTTAGCTATTGAGGCGATCTCCGACCTCACTCAATTGAAGCCTGCAGATTTTGAAATGCAATTTTTTCGGAGTTTAATTCTGGCGACATCCGATCCCGAAAGATCGTTATCGTTCCTAAGGTTAACTGACGAGATTACCCCCGCTGGGAAACCTTTAGCTCTAGAACTAGTTCGTACAATCGAGAATGCGCGCTTCGAGGAAAGCGAAGCTTTTACATTGGCGGAAGTGGGGCATTTGTTAACCAAACACGGCTACTGGAATTATGCAATAAACGCATTTCAATCTGCCATTGAAATTGAACCAACCTACGCTGATGCGCATGCTTTCTTGGGGTTGGCTTTGGATGAGATTGGGAAGAGCGGGTACCAATCCTACCAACATGCAATCGATCTTGCCCCTGAGAATTCGCTTGCATACATCTATCTGGGTATCCACCTGCTTAGAAATGGCTTTCCTGAGTTAGCTTTGAGCAAGTTCGAAACCGCCCGCGAATTAGAACCTAGAAACCCAATCATTGCTGTACAAATCGCCCACGCCTATGAACTACTTGGTGAAGTCGAGATTGCGATTGACACATACAAAATTGCGACGGAATTTGCACCACAGAATTCAACCTTCTGGGTCCTCCTGGCTCAGGCAAGTCTGAATCACGAATATAATACCGAAAACATCGGACTGCCGGCCGCCAGAAATGCCGTTGCTATCAGTCCTAAGAGTGGAATGGCACTCGATGCATTGGGCTATTGTTATTACCTTCTTGGAGACTTTGATTTCTCTGATCGGTTTCTAACTCGTGCAGTTGAATTGGAACCTCTCAACCCCTCTATCCAATATCACATAGGAATCCTTCGAGCTTCACAAGATCAATATCTTGATTCAAAAGCGGCTTTTGAAATGGCCCTTTTCTTAGACCCAGATGGTAGCATCGGAAAAATGGCGAAGCGAGCCCTTGAAACCATCTCTCAGTAAGTCAGTGTATTCAAGCTAAACCCAAACTACCGGCAGAGTAATTGTGCTAGAATGCGACTCGTGAGCAAAGGTAATATGAAGCAGAGACTTCTTCGAAATGGTACTCCAATTCTGATAATAGCTGCGCTGACTGGTTATGGTTGCAGTGCGTTCGATTTGCCACAAGAAACGGGAGTATTGCTCTTTCAGGACAATTTTGATCTTCCGAGCAGTGGCTGGGATCGATATCATGACGATCGATACTCATCCGATTATTATTCTGGCAGCTATCGAATCGAAGTAAACGAGCCGAATTATGAAGCATGGGCAGTTCCTGGACTTGAGTTTTCCGATGTGTTGATCGAGGTCAGCGCGAAAAAAATCTCAGGACCTGATAACAACGTTTTCGGAATCATTTGTCGTTATAACAAGCCCAATGATTTCTTTTTCTTTCTAATTTCTAGCGACGGGTATGCAGGGATTGGCATTTATCAGAAAGGGAAGCAGACGCTTCTTTCCGGTGGAAATATGCTACCAGCAGACCCAATTAATACTGGAAACGTATCGAATAAAATTCATGTCGAATGTGTTGGGGATACACTGTCGCTCTCAGTTAATGATGTAATTCTGTATGAGGTCCAATCGTCAGCACTTCAATCCGGAGATGTTGGTATCATTGCTGGAACCTATGAATTAGCAGATGTTCAAATTGAGTATGATGATTTCGTGGTCCGAAATCCGTAATATATACTTGTCGAAATACAAACGGAGAACCAGGGCTAGGTCCAAGAAATGCACTTGGGCTTAGAATTACACAGGGTCCTAGAACAACGATGAAGATTTATCTTGACAGCATTGGTTGTAGATTAAACCAGAGCGAAATTGAGCGATATTCAACACAATTTAAGATGGCGGGGCATTCTCTGGTGAGCACCCCATCCGAGAGTGATCTCGTCGTCGTTAATACATGTACAGTCACATCCAAAGCCGCAGCAGATTCTCGAACTAAAGTTAGACAATCGAACCGCTTAAACCCAAACTCAAGAATCGTTCTCACCGGATGTTGGAGCAGTCTTGAAGAACGAAATGCTCTTGATCTTCCGGGAGTTACCGATGTAATTCACAACAAGGATAAGGATGATTTAGTCGCTATACTCCTGGGGATAGCTCCCCATGAATTTGATAAGGAACCTGTTGCTCGTCAACCCATCCCTGGAATTCGAATGAGAACGCGTGCGTTCATCAAAGCTCAGGATGGCTGCGATAATCAATGCACATTTTGTATCACCACCATCGCCAGGGGCTCATCACGAAGTGTTAATCCCCAACGAATTATTGATGAGATCAACGCTGCGGTAGCAGGAGATGTGCAAGAGGCCGTTCTTACAGGTGTTCAACTCACCAGTTATGGCAAGGATCTGGATGGCCGAAATAATCTTAAGCAGCTGATTCAACGGATACTCCAACAGACAAATCTGCCAAGGCTGCGACTATCCTCGCTTGAGCCATGGAACATACCGAAAAATTTCTTCTCACTCTGGGAAGACTCTCGACTGTGCAGGCAAATTCACATTCCCCTCCAATCAGGGTCGGCTAGTGTTCTTCGTAGGATGGCAAGACCGATCGAGCCAGTCAACTTCGCTAAGCTCTTAGAAACAGCCCGTGAACGAGTCCCTGACATCAGTGTCACCACGGACATAATCGCTGGATTTCCCGGTGAAACCGAAGCCGAGTTTACGGAAAATCTTGAGTTTATACAAGCCATGAGATTTGCAGACGCTCACGTATTCACATACTCCCCTCGCCCTCAAACCGCAGCACTGCGTCTTCCTGACCATGTGCCCAGCAAGGTTGCGCGTGAAAGAAGTCGTATGATTAGAGAGACAGTTGCCAAATCCAAAACAGAATATGCTCAACATTTCATCGATAAAGAATTGGTAGCTTTATGGGAAACAGCAAAGAAACTAGACAAAAGCGGCTGGGAGGTTTCCGGTCTAACCGATAACTATTTACGAATCAATTCCATTGTGGCAAGGAATATGCTAAACACGCTCTCCACCGTGAGGATTATTACCGTTGGCAAAGGTGGGATACAGGCGTCCGTGATTGCATAAATTCGCATAATTCAGTATTTTTAGAAGATCACGTCTCAAGAGGTGGTGTAAGTGTGGGGGTACCCCACATTAAAAGACAGTGTCGTTTTGAACTTCGGAGGTAGGGTAATAACCACTACAAACGAAAAACGAGTCTGGTAGGGAGAAGCAGCGATGATCACAAAGGGTGATATTGAAACCGATCTTAAAAGTGCAATGAAGAGTGGTGAGAAAATTCGTCTGAATACACTCCGCCTAGTTCTGACTGAGGTTAAACTGGCGGAGGTGGCGAAAAAAGGACCTCTTGACGAAAATGCATTGCTTGGCATCTTCCAAAAACAAGCAAAGATGCGTCTTGAAACGATCGCCGATGCGAAAAAGGCTGGCAGGGAAGATATGATCCCTTCCTTGGATGAAGAGCTAGCGATCCTGAAGGTATATTTGCCTGAACCTCTATCTGACGAAGAGTTGAACGCTCTAGTAAAAGGTGCAATCCAACAATCCCAAGCACAGGGGCCTCAGGAAATGGGCAAGGTCATGAAGGTTGTTATGCCACAAGTTCAAGGAAGAGCCGATGGTAAGGCGGTGAGTGAATTAGTTCGCGCGTTACTTACGGATCTAGTCAGCAGCGATGACGAATAATTCATCCAATAATCAGTTCGGTTGGGCGAGGATAAAGCGTTTCTGGTTCTCAGCCAGGCTTTGGATAATATTTGCCGCTGGTCTGGCAGGTGTTGTAATCGCACTCTCACTTCCGACAACAACGCCTCAGTCGGGGATTGTTTTAGCAGTAGATGACGTTGCATCTCAAGATATTCTCGCTCCTAACAGATTGTCATACTCAAGTGAAGTACTCACCCAACAAGCGCAGGATGATGCTGCAGCAGCAGTCCAGAATATTTATGACCCACCTGACGGTGGGATCGTTAGGCAACAAGTCGAGGGGCTGCGATCTGTACTTGAGTACGTAGATTCTGTCCGAGCAGATACACATGCAAGTGATGATGAGCGGTTGGAGGATTTGATAAAGGTCGTGGATGTTCGATTGGATTCGATCAACGCAAAAAAGATTCTCGAACTGCCCGATCCCAGATGGCAAGTGATCAAACTTGAAAGTGTGAATGTCCTTGAACAAGTCATGCGCAGTGAAATTCGAGAAGATCAACTCGAAGAAGCCCGTCGAACTGTTCCGGCATTGGTCGGCATCTTTTTAAGTGAGGATCAAGCTGAGCTTGTGGTATTGCTAACTACGCCATTCGTCACCCCGAATTCATTCTTTAATTCTGAAGCGACTCAAGCAGCAAAAGAGGAAGCTCGCAGCGCAGTCGCGAATGTTCAAACAAATTACGCCACCGGTGAGACGATCATCGAAAGGGGAGATGTTGTCGAGCCCATTCATATTGAGGCGCTCCAACATTATGGGCTTTTAAAAACCCCAGATCTCTGGCTGGAAATCGCGATTAGAAGCTTACTGGTGATCCTGTTGGGCATGTCCATAGGTTTGTACATCTTCAGAATCCATCCGGAACAACTCCAAGATGTACGCATAATGAGTACGCTGGCCGCCCTTTTCACTGTCTCAACAGTTGCAATGCAACTCATGATCCCTGAAAGAACGGTCTTACCGTATATATTTCCCTCCGCCATGATCCCAATCCTTCTTACGGTCTTAATCGGACCAGGGTTGGGTATCCTTGGCGCGCTGATAACTGGAACCTTGGCGGGCTTCTTAGCACCAAG